>DBCN01000055.1:16352-18732 GCA_002293065.1 Opitutia bacterium UBA957 | reverse complement strand
ACCGAGCTTCAGTCCGCCCCCGCGGCCAAACCCAACCAAGTCTGGTCCGACTTCGCCCAGTCGGTCCTCAACCTCAAGGAGTTCCTTTACGTCAAATAAGATGAACCCACTTTCGCGTCGCGAACTCCTCCGCCGCTGCTCGCTCGGCTTCGGCGGCATCGCGCTTTCCGGCCTCCTCTCGTCACCGGCTTTCGGAGCCAGTTCGCCCAACGCGAAGCCCGGACCGAAAGCCAAGGCAAAGAACGTCATCTTCTGCTACATGTCGGGGGGCGTCTCGCACGTCGATTCCTTCGACCCCAAACCCGCGCTGAGGCGACTCCACGGCCAGGCGATGCCCGTGCCGATTCAACGCACCGTCTTCAACGATAACGGCAAGGTCATGGGCAGCCCATGGCAAGCCAAGCGCCACGGGAAGTCGGGGCTGGAGATGACCAACCTCTTCCCGCGGATCGCAGACTGCGCGGATGACCTGACGATCGTGCGCTCGATGACCAGCAAGGTCAGTGAGCACGCCCAAGGTAATTACTTCTTCCATACCGGCTTCCCCTTCATGGGCCACCCGAGCGCCGGGGCTTGGCTGACCTACGGACTCGGTTCCGCGAACCAGAACCTCCCGGGCTTCGTCGTGCTCCAAAGCGGTGGTGCGGTGGTCCCCCATGGAGGCGTGGGCCTCTACAGCAACGGCTACCTCCCCGGACAACATCAGGCTTCCATCCTGAAGGCGGACGGGACCCTGGCGCTCGCCAACATCAAGCCCGGCGAAGCCGATGCCGCGCAACGCCGCCGCCTCGGCTTCATCCAAGAAGTCGACCAAGCCTTCGCCGAAACGACGCGGGAGCCGCAGGTCGAGGCGGCCATCCGCAATTATGAAACCGCCTACCGGATGCAGGCGGCAGTGCCGGAGGTCTGTGACCTGAACGGGGAGACGGAGGCCACCCAGCAGATGTATGGCTTGAATTCGCCGGACAAACTGACCGCGAGCTACGCCCGGCAAGCCCTGCTCGCCCGCCGTCTCGTTGAGCGCGGCGTGCGTTTCGTGGAACTCAGCTGCCTCTCGGCGGGCATCGGTGCGGGCGGGGCAGCCAACCCCTGGGACCAGCACGGCGCCATCGCCAAGGGCCACGGAGCCATGGCGCATCAAGTCGACCAGCCCATTGCCGCCCTCCTCAAGGACCTCAAGCAACGCGGCCTCCTCGAGAGCACCATCGTGATCTTCTCGGGCGAGTTCGGCCGGACCCCCTTCTCGCAAGGCAGCGATGGCCGCGACCACAACCCTTATGGGTTCAGCCTCTGGGTCGCCGGCGGCGGCTTCAAGGCCGGCACCGCCTTTGGGGCGACCGATGAGTTGGGGTACTACGCCGTCGACCAGCCGCTGACGGTCTACGACTTCTGGGCGACCATCCTGCATCAGCTCGGACTCGACCACGAGAAGCTGACATATCGTTTCGGGGGACGGGATTTCCGTCTGACCGATGTGCACGGCAACGTGATCGAACCTATCCTCGCCTAAGGCTTGGCCTCACGAACCGCCGCGGCGGATCTCGGAACCCTCGAAACGGATCGAGACGCGCCAGACCTTCTTCACGCGGGTGAGGATGCGGCCACTGATCGGCTCGACGCTCTCCGGGATCTCGATGCGATGGAGGTCCACGACGGCGTGGAAACCGCGCTCGGAGAAGATGTCGATGAACATGGCGATGGCCAAGGAGTCGTCGAAGACCGGGGTCTCGGTGTTGACGTGCGCCTGACCGGAGATGGCGTGCGAACGGATGATCGGCAGGAACTTATCCTGGATGAGGTCGATGACGCGCCGGAAGGTCACCGCATGGCGCTCGGCGTAGTCATCGAGGCGACGGACGAGGTCTTGGCGGGCGTGCTGGACGATCTGCGACGACAACGGGATCGGCGAGATCAAGTCATAGGTCTCTTCCGACAGCTCGAGCGAGCTCTGGTACTGGAGTTCCTTGATGATGCGGGCCTGGACTTCGGGCAACGACCCGTGCGCGTTGATGAAGTGGTAGTGGAAGATGTCCCGCAGCGACTGGAGCGGCTCGTACGTGCGCTCCTTGAAGACGCGGTACCGATTGCGGGCGGCCTCCGCGCTCAGGTCGGTCTTGCGAATCTCGGGGACCGGCGCGCCGTCGGCCTTGGTGCGCTCACTGAGGGCGACGGCCTCGGACCCGCGCTTCAACTGACGGCGGACGGATTCGTTTTCGTCGACGAACAGAACGAGAATATGGAAATGCGGCTTCGGGAAACGGATACCCTCGGGGGAATGCCGAAATTCCTGGCGCAACTCATTGAGGCGAGCGAAGAGGTGCTTGAGGCACTCCACCTGCACCATCGAGCGAGGGAAGCCGTCGACGACGGCGCCGGTCTC
>DBCN01000055.1:14765-16283 GCA_002293065.1 Opitutia bacterium UBA957 | reverse complement strand
CGCTTCTTGGCCTCGGGACTCGACAAGAGGTCGCTGACCACGATGGGTTCCGCCCCGTAGTCGCGGTACTGCAGGATGAACTGCGTGTTGGTACCCTTACCGGCGCCTGGCGCACCGTTGAGCCAGAAGATCTCACGGGGGAAGGAAAGCTTCGCGCGCCCGAACTCCCGTTCCAAGGATGCCCACACGGAATCGAAGATGATCTGGGCGTCTTTGACTTCTAAGTCGGAAACCGAACTACCGGAGGGTCTGGTTTGAGCGTCGCTCATGAAAGGGGTAAAGTTAAGGCATAAGCTGCCCCGCCCCTACTGCGAGGCGAAAAGCAGCCTACTTTCCCTCAGAACCCTTCGTTTTAACCTCATCGGTACCGACGGGAACGACCGGTAAACCCGCGTCCGTCGAGCGATTACGACGGAATTGGTAGCGGTTGATGTCCTGCATGGAAATCTGGTCGACGGACTTCGGCTTGGCGCGATCGGACGCCATCAGCGGGGCTACATTGTAGCGGCTGTTCGATTCGGTGGTCAGCCGCTCATCCCAGCCGGCGATATCGGCGGTGCGACGCGCCCACGGCGAAGTCGGTCGCTCGATGGACTTCACTTCGATCAGGTTTTTCTCCTGAGCGTTGCCGCGATCGAAGCTATCCACCAGATCCACCTCGGCTTTCTTGCGCCCGAAAGTATCGAACTTCCCGCTCCACGTATCCATGGTGACCAGATTCTCGCGGGAGTATGGACGCTCCCCGCCCAGTTCCGCGGTCTTGGTTTCATAACGCTTCTCGATGAGGTTGGATCCTTTGGCTGCATTCTTCAGCGCGGAGTTCACATCCACGTTGGGATCGACTTCCTTATTCCCGTTGCTGAACGGACTCTTGCCGCTCATCGAAAAACCGTTGAGGCGACGACCGTCCGCCGAAACCAAATCTTGGGGGGCGCCGCCCGTGGACTCCACCCGCGCGGAACCTGCACCAGGAGCGGTCGCCACCGAAGGGCGGTCGGCGGGACGCGTGCCTCCGATCGTCGTCTTGGGCGCCAGCGGGGCACCGGGGTCGATCGGACGGCCATCCGCGTCGTAACGGATCACCTGGGTGCCTTCGACGCCGCCTTCCGCCGAGACAGTGTAGCCGGAGACCCTGGGCTTCTCCGCCGCCTCCGCCAAGCACAGCCAACCCGACGCGCAAGCGGCCAGGAGGGCGAAGTGGGAGGGACGGAGGGACACGACCCGGAGAGATTGGGGGATTTCCGGCCCAACCTCAACCCTGACTTAACGGGGGATGGGCTGCGGTTTCGCCCGCCAGATATGCTTGGCGTAATCGCCAATCGACCGATCGGAGGAGAATTTCGCGCAGCGGGCGACGTTACGGATGGCCATGGCAGCCCACCGACGGCGGTTGGCGAAGGCCTGCTCCGCCCTCCCCTGGGCTTCCACGTAACTGCGGAAGTCGGCCAAGACGAGGTAGGGGTCACCCCCGGCCACAAGTGAATCGGCGACGGGCGACAAGGCGCCGGGTTGCTCGGG
>DBCN01000055.1:8912-14690 GCA_002293065.1 Opitutia bacterium UBA957 | reverse complement strand
GAATAGCCGCGGGCGTAGAGCTCGGCGACTTCTTCGACCTGGAGGCCGAAGATGAAGATGTTTTCGTCGCCCACTTCTTCGTGGATCTCGACGTTCGCACCGTCCAAGGTGCCGATGGTGACGGCCCCGTTGAGGGCGAGCTTCATGTTACCGGTGCCGGAGGCTTCCTTGCCCGCCGTCGAAATCTGCTCGGACAAGTCCGCCGCCGGGATGATCTGCTCGGCGAGCGAGACGCGATAGTCGGGCAGGAAGACGACCTTGAGCAAGCCGCGCACCCGCGGGTCGTTGTTGATGACCGCACCGATGCGGTTGATCGCATGGATGATGTGCTTGGCCAAGGCGTAACCGGGGGCGGCCTTCGCGCCGAAGATGCAGACGCGCGGCTGCACCTGCGCGTCGGGATTGTTGAGGATCTTCCGGTAGAGGTGCAGGATATGCAGCAGGTTCAGGTGCTGGCGCTTATACTCGTGGAGACGCTTGATCTGCACGTCGAACAAGGCGTCTGGCGAGACTTCGACCCCGACGAGTTCCTTGATGCGCGCCGCCAACTTGACCTTGTTCGCCCGCTTGATCGCCAAGAAGCGGTCCTGGAAAGCCGGCTTGTCGGCCAAGGCATCCAAGGCCCGCAGCTGGCTCAGCTGCTTCTCCCAACCCAGCCCCGCCACTTCATCGCACAAGGCCGCCAGCGGCTGATTGCAGCCCCGAATCCAGCGCCGGGGGGTCACGCCATTGGTCACGTTGATGAACTTATTCGGCCAAAGGGCATCGAACCCGGGGAAGAGATGGGCGCGCAAGAGCCGGGTATGCAGTTCCGCGACGCCATTCACGTGGTGCGAACCGACCACGGCCAAGTGGGCCATGCGCACGCGCTTGACGGAGCCTTCCTGGATGATGGAAAGCTCCTCCTTCTTGGCGTCGTCGCCGGGCCAACGGTCGTCGACGTCGCGCAGGTGGCGGCGGTTGATCTCGTAGATGATCTCGAGGTGGCGCGGGAGGACCTTCTCGAAGAGCGGCACGGACCACGTTTCCAGCGCTTCGGGCAGCAAGGTGTGGTTGGTGTAGCTGAAGACGCGGGTGCACACGGACCAAGCGTCATCCCAGCTGAGGCGCTCGACGTCGATGAGCAGGCGCATCATCTCGGCGACCGAGATGGACGGGTGCGTATCGTTGAGCTGCACGGCGACCTTCGCCGGCAGGTTCGTGAAATCAGGGTTCAGGCGCAGGTGCCGACGCAGGATGTCCTGCAGCGAGCACGAGACGAAGAAGATCTGCTGGACCAAGCGCAGTTCCTTGCCGCTTTCGGTGCTGTCGTTCGGGTAGAGCACCTTCGAGATCGTCTCGCTGGCATCGCGGTCGCGGACGGCTTCCACATAGCCGCCGCGGTCGAAGGCGCGGAAGTCGAATTCCGTCGTCGCCTTGGATTCCCAGAGGCGGAGGAAGTTGACGCTGCTGGCGGCGAAGCCGGCGATGGGGATGTCCCACGGCACGCCGATGAGGTCACGGGTCTCGAGCAACTCGGCGCGATGGTTGCCGCGGTCGTCGACGTTGTGCTGCACCCGTCCGTAAAGCGGCACGCGCACGCGGAAATTAGGGCGACGGATCAGCCATGGGTTGTTGTTCGCCAACCAGGCGTCGGCGACCTCGACCTGGCGGCCCTGGACGAAGGTCTGGCGGAACAAACCGAACTCGTAATGGATGCCGTAACCGACGGCCGGGATATCCAACGTCGCCAGCGAATCCAAGAAGCAGGCGGCGAGGCGGCCGAGGCCGCCGTTGCCGAGGCCCATGTCGGCCTCTTCTTCCGTCACCGTCTCCAGGTCCTGCCCGAGGCTCTTCAAGGCGGCCCCCGCGACCTCGCGCAGGCCGAGGTTCACGAGGTTGTTGGAGAGGACGCGCCCCATCAGGTATTCCAAGGAGAGGTAATAGACGCGGCGGACGTTCTCGGAGGCGTGCACCGACTGCGTCGCGATGTAACGCTCCAACATCTGGTCGCGGGCGGCCATGCAGGTCGCCGACCACCAATCATTGCGCGTGGCCGTGATCGGATCCCGCGCGAAGGTGCTTTTCAGGTGCCGGAGAATCGCTTCGCGGAACGCGGCGACCGACGGTACCGGGGCAGCCGACGCGACCGGCGCTGGCTTCTTCACAGCTGTTTTGGTAACCGCCTTGGCCTTCGGGGCCGGCTTGACCGGTCGACGAGCAGCGGACTTGAGGGCAGGCTTCTTCTTCTTAGGCATGAGCGGTAAAATAGGACACCCCTACCCTAAGCCACAAGCGAGCCAAAACCGCGTCAACCCTGTGCCAGTTGGCGCAGCTTGTTCAAATCCAGCTTGCCCGTGCCCAAAATCGGGATGCCGGGTACTTTCTTGAACACCTTGGGGATCCACAGGTTCGCCAAGCCTTCGGCCGCCAGCGCGGCCCGCACCGCGTCGGGATCCAGGTCGACCGAGTGCAGGACCACCAGTTGCTCGCCCTTGGCGGGGTCGCTGACGGCGGAAACCGCCAGCAAGACTTCCGAGGCCGCTTGCAGGTTCAAGGCTTTGAGCAAGGCCTGCTCGACCGTTCCATGCGGCACCATCTCGCCCCCGATCTTGGAGAAGCGCGACAGGCGGCCCGCCAGATGCAAGAAGCCGTCATCGTCCAAGCGCGCCAAATCGCCGGTGCGGTACCAACCGTCGACCTTCGCCTCGGCCGTCCGGTCAGGATCACCGAGATAGCCCATGAAAACATTGGCGCCGCGGACTTCCAACAAGCCCACCTGCCCCGGCGGCACTTCCGCTCCGGTTTCGACATCCACGAAACGGACAGCGACGCCGATCACGGGGCGCCCGACGGAGCCACGGACATTACCCGTCCAGATGCCGTTAGGGGCTTCGTCTTCGGCCTTGTCGGGGACATTGACCGCGAGCACCGGACTCGTCTCCGTGATGCCGTAGCCCTCGAGCATCGGCGTCTGCAGTTGCTCCGTGAAACCCGTGGCCAAGTCATCGGGCAGCTTCTCCGCACCCACGACGGCCCATTCCAGGGATTTGAGGTCGTCCGCGGTGGCACGACGCAGGTAAGGACGGAGGAAGGTCGGCGTGCCCACCGTGACCGTGACATGTTCTTCCTTGATGGCCTTGATGGCGCCGTTCGTGTCGAGCGGCGACGGCAAGGTGACCAGCGTACCGTCACGCGAGAGGCAATACCAGAGACCCACGGTGAAGCCAAAGCTATGGAAGACCGGCAGGCTGGAAAGCAAGACGGCCGACGAAGGCAAGATATCAGCGTCCTCGATTTGGCGCAGGTTGGCCAAAATATTGCGGTGGGATAGGATGACGCCCTTCGGCTCCCCGGAACTTCCGCTCGTGAACAACAACGCCGCTTCGTCATCGCCGCCCCGCGAGGGCGCTCCCACGAGGAGCGGAATCCAGCGCGCGGGCAAGGCCCGCACCAAAGCCATGCGCCAAGCGACCTGCCAGCGGGGCAACGACTGCAGTTCAGTGGCGATGTCCAGCACCCGGTCGCCCCATGGGAAGTCGGGGAACTTCTCGGCCAACTTCACCTTGAAGGCTTCGGCGGTGATGACCAGATCCACCTCCGCACGTTGCAAGCACGACAGCACCTGCTCACGACCGAGCGTGAAGTTCAGGTTGACGGGGATCTTGCCGGCCAAGACGCACGCCAGGTTGGCGACGGCGGCGGCGACGCCCGGCGGCAAGACGATGGCGACGCGGCGGGCGGGTGTCGCCGCCCGCAGGCGCTTGGCCATGACCCAGCCGAGGGACAACAAAAGCGCGCCGGAAAATTCCCGCCGTGCGCCGGTGCGATCGATGAGCGCCGGCTTGCCACCTTTGGCCGCCAAGCCCACGACCACCTCCCGCGCCAGATGGCCCCGCAGCGAGGGTCGCAGGGCGAATGCTTCGGCGGTCAATTGCAGCAAGCGCAAGCGGGTCTGGGCATGCTCCGAAGAAGGGAAAGGCGTCCCGAATACGGCGGCGATCGGCCGGGGAAAATGCTTCGGCCACTTGAAGAAGGACTTACCGCCCAGGTGACTGAAGATGGAGCCCCATAAGCCATCCATGGCGACCGGCACGATCGGCACGTTGGCGCGACGCGCGATCAACTCGAAGCCGCGACGCAACGGCAAGACCCCGCCGTTACGCGTCAGACTACCCTCGGGAAAGATGCAGACGAGCTCACCGTCCTTGAGGGCGTCGGCCGACTTCTGGATCGCATCCTTGGCCTTCTCTTCGGCGACCGGAATGGTCCGCATCAGGCGGGTCAACTTGCTCAAGATCGGATTGCGCTCGAAGCCCTCCCAGGAGAGGAAACGGATCGGCCGCGGGCAGAGCACGCCGAGCACCACCACATCGACGTAGGAAACGTGGTTGCAAACAATCAACGCACCGCCCGTCTTCGGTAGGTTCTCCAGCCCACGGACTTCCACGCGATAGAAGACCCGGACGAAACACCAGCAAATCGTCTGCATCAAGCAGTACCCCCAACTCATCGAGGCGTCGCGGCGAAACCCGCGCCAAAGATAGAGAAGGAGGAATAAGCCCGGCGCCAATAGAGCGAGACCGAGCATGAGAAGCAGGAACTGGGGTACGGACACGTCTCACCCATAGGCACCCCCGGGCCGCAGGGCAAGCCGAGTCCTTTCGGGTTGACCCCTCTCCTCTAGACGTTGCCTTAAGGAGCTACCCTCATGCGCGACTACGTCCTCAGACGGTTGCTGCTCCTCCCCTTGACCTTCATCGGGATTACTTTCGTGGCGTTCTGCTTCACGCGCTTCGTACCCGGCGGCCCCATCGAACAAGCCATGGCCGAACGGCAACAGGCCGACCAGAAACGCGGCAGCGGGAAGGCACGCCCCACGGGTCCGGCCTCCCCCGAAGAGCTCGACAACCTCAAGCGTCGGTATGGCTTCGACCGACCTCTCGTAGAAGCTTATGCCATTTGGCTCGGCGTCTGGCCCGGCCCGGCCCTGCAAGCCACGGCGCGACTGGACGCCCAAGGCATCGCGCAACTGGAGGTGGCCGACGAGACCAAGCCCGGCGGCTCGGTGAAGATCAAGGTGACCGCCGAGGGCAACACCTTGACCGTACGCAACGTCGACGGGAGTCTCCGGACCGGCTGGAAAGCCGAGCCCGCCCCCCTGCCCGACGATCCCGACAAGGCCATGCGCATCGTCGCCTTCCACCCTTCGGTCTCGGGCGTATTGCAACTGAACCTCGGCACCTCGACGGACTCCGACAAGCCAGTCTGGGATGAAATCAAGTCGCGTTTGCCGCTCTCCCTCTGGTTTGGGTTCTGGACGATGGTCATCGCTTACGGGGTCTCCCTCCCGCTGGGCGTCATCAAGGCACTCAAGCGCGACAGCTGGTTTGATACGCTCAGTTCACAGGCCCTGTTCATCCTCTATTCAATTCCAGGCTATATCCTCGCCGTGGCCTTGTTGCAGGTCCTCTGCTTCCAGCTTGGCTGGTTCCCGACCAAGGGCTTCGCCTGGGATAGCCTCACTTGGGGCGGACGGCTCCAGCACACCGTGCTGCCGCTGGCCTGCATGACCATTGGTTCCTTCACGGCCCTGACGTTGTTCACCCGCAACGGCCTCCTCGAAAACCTCGGCTCCGACTACGTCCGCACCGCTCGCGCCAAAGGCGTGGGCTTCAACCGCATCGTCTATGTCCATGCCCTGCGGAATTCCTTGATCCCCATCGCGGCGACGTTCGGACACAACCTCGGCTTCTTCCTGACCGGGGCCTTCCTCATCGAAGTGACGTTCAACATCCC
>DBCN01000055.1:1468-8773 GCA_002293065.1 Opitutia bacterium UBA957 | reverse complement strand
CCACGCATCCGCTTCGATAAAAAAGCATGAACTGGCTCGACCCCCTCACCCGTCGGCGCCTCGAGCGTTTCCGCCATCACCGCGCCGGCTGGTGGTCCTTCTTGGCCTTGAGCACCCTCACGCTGCTGGCGCTGCTCGGACCCTTGCTCGTCGGCAACCGCCCGCTGGCGCTGCAGATCGACGGGCAACGGCGCTTCCCGGTGTTCGCCGGCTTCATCTCGGCGCAGGAACTCGGCTACAGCGGCGAAGCCGAACCCAAGTATCGCCTGCTCGCGAAACAGGTCGCCGCCGACGGTCGCGGTTGGGTGCTCATGCCGCCGATCCCCTTCGCCCCCGATGAAGTCTGCGAAGTCATGCCCGCCGCCCAACAGGATGCCGCCGGCAGATGGTGCGAGCCCCGTGGGATCATCGAAGAAGGCCGTATCTTCACGCTCAATCCCGACGGTACCCGGGCGCGCTCCTGGACCATCGTCAACGGCCAGCTGTCGGGCGACGCCAAGATCATCGTCGACGGCACCACCGTCGCCCGCGCCAAGTTCGTGGACGGCAAGGTCGCCTTCACCTGGCCGACGGGGGCCCCGCAGGACTGGACGCCCCGCGGCACCCTCTACACCATGATCCCGTCGCCGTGCGCGCCCGGGCAAGATGGCCATTGGCTGGGCACCGATGAATCGGGCCACGACATCCTCGCGCGACTCTGGGGCGGCTTCCGACTCCTGCTCTTGGCCGCGGTGCTCTTCGTGCCCGCCGTCTATGCCGTTGGCCTGCTCCTCGGCGCCGCCATGGGCTACTTCGGCGGACTCTTCGACCTCATCCTCCAGCGCGTCATGGAGGTCTGGTCGAACATCCCGTTCCTTTACGCCATCATCTTCCTCGCGAGCATCCTGGAGCCGAACTTGACCGTCCTCGCCCTCCTGCTGGTCGCGTTCTCTTGGATCGGCCTGGCCCAACAGCTCCGGGCTTCGGCCTACCAAGTCTCCGCCCGCGATTACGTGAATGCCTCCCGTACGCTGGGCGCCGGCCATCTCCGCATCCTCTGGAAGCACATCTTGCCCAACTGCGCCACGGTCATCCTGACCACCCTGCCGTTCACGCTGCACGGACTCGTCTTCTCCCTCTCGGCCCTCGACTACCTCGGCTTCGGCCTCCCGCCCACCGAGCCCTCGTGGGGCGACCTCCTGCACCAAGGTCGCGAAAACTGGCGGGCGTGGTGGATCCTCACCCCGGCGCTCACCTGCCTCGTCGGCCTCATGGTCATGATCAATTCCATCGGCGAGGGGCTCCAGGAAGCCTTCGACATCAAACGCGTCCAGAAATGAAAACCCTCTCCGCCCTGCTCGTGGGCTGCCTCGCGGCCCTCACCGCCCACGCCGAAACCTTCCGCGACCCCCGCGCCGCCGAATTCTACCAGCAACATCCGGAGTTCTTCCGCTTCGCCCAACCCGGCGACCTGCCGAAGGACCTCGATTGGAAGGATGGTTCCGAGCAGCCGGAATTCGCCGACCCGCGCGCCATCCGGGGCGGCACGCTGCACCAGATGATGATCACGACGCCGCCGACCTTGCGCCGCGTCGGCGCCAACGCGAACAACGGCTTCCGCGCCGACCTCTACGAGAACAACGACCTCGGCCTGCTCGGTTCGCACCCCAACACCGACGAACCCATCCCGGGGATCGCCCTGCGCTGGGCGTTGTCCAAGGATGGCCTCACCGCCTACTTCCAGCTCGACCCGAAGGCCCGCTTCACCGACGGCCAACCCGTCACGGCCGACGACTTCTTCTACACGTTCTACTTCTTCCGCTCGCCCTGGGCGGATGCCGACTGGTACGCCGACTTCTACAGCAAAGAGTTTGGCGGCATCACGCGCTACGATGACCATACCATCGCCGTCCATGCCCCGCGCCTGCGCCCCCGCCAGCTCGAGTGGCTCGGCGCCCTCGGCCCGACGCCCCGCGAATTCTTCAAGGACTTCGGCCCCGACTACCTCAAGCGCTACAATGACCGGCAGCAACCGACGACGGGGGCCTATTACGTCCCCGCCGACGGCTTCCGCCGCAACCACTCGGTGACCCTGCAACGCGTGAAGGAATGGTGGGCCGAGGAGCGCCGGTTCTACCGCCATCGCTACAACCCGGACGCCATCCAGTATCTCGTCATCCGCGAGATGGATAACGCCTACGAGTCGCTCATGGCGGGCGAACTGGACTTCATGCTCATCGGGTTGCCGCGCTTCTGGTACGGCGCCAACGAGAAACCCGCCTACCAATTGGGCTACCTCACCAAGGTGCAATTCTACAACGACATCCCCCGCCCGCCCTACGGCCTCTACATCAACACCCAGAAGCCGGGTCTCGACGACCGCGACGTCCGCATCGGTCTGCAGCATGCCACGGACTTCCAGCGCGTCATCGATGGCTTCTACCGCGGAGACTTCGAGCGCCTGAATCAATTCAGCGAAGGGCTGGGGCAGTACACCGACCCCTCGATCCGCGCCCGACGGTACTCACCGGAACTGGCCCGCGCCGCCTTCGCCAAAGCCGGCTACACCCAGGTCGGCTCCGACGGCATCCTCAAGAATGCGGCGGGTCGCCGCCTGTCCTTCCGCCTGACCTTCGACACGACCGACCGCCGCAAGATGCTGGCGACGCTCATCGAATCGGCCCGGCGGTGCGGCGTCGAGTATGTCCCGGAGACCCTCGAGCACACCACGATGTACCGGAAGGTCATGGAAAAGAACCACGACATCTGCTTCTGGGCTTGGAGCGTCTCCAGCCGCGTCCCCGCCTTCTGGGAATCGCACCACTCCGACAACGCCCTCGAAACGCTCCCGGACGGGCGCCGCGTGCCCAAACGTCAGACGAACAACATCACGGGCATCGACAACCCCGAGCTCTCCAAGCTCATCGACGAATTCCGCGTGGCCACGAAGGAGGCCGACATGATCCGGCTGTCCTTCCGCATCCAAAACATCATGCATGAGGATGCCGACTTCATCCCCGGTTGGCGGGTACCGGGCTACCGGGTCGGACACTGGAACTGGGTGAAATTCCCCGAGTCCTTCGACGTCCGCGGCGGCGATGAACCCTTGACCTTCGGCCTCTACTGGCTCGACCCCGCGGAGCGCAAAAAGACGCTGGCTGACTTCCGTGCGGGCCTCAAACGCGGCGAACCCAAGTCCGTCGTGCATGACAAGCACCGGGTGAACTGACCGCGGTTCTTCCTTCCCCTCCCCGCCCCTAAAGCCTAACGTCCCGCCATGTCCGCCGCTCCCCTCCTGAAAGTCCAGGACCTCGGTGTCACCTTCCGCTCAAGCGGCAAGGAGACCATGGCCTCGGCCAACGTGAGTTTCGAACTCCGTCAGGGCGAAGTCCTCGCGGTCGTCGGCGAATCCGGTTCGGGCAAGTCGGTCTCGGCCTTGGCCCTGACCCGCCTCTTGCCCGGCGAACCGACCTGCACGATCACCGGGCAAGCCTGGCTCGATGGCCGCGACCTCCTCAGCCTCGACGAAACCGAAATCTCCAAGGTCCGCGGCAAGGAAATCGCCTACGTCTTCCAAGACCCGGGAACCTCGCTGAATCCGGTCTACACGATCGGCTTCCAGATCGGCGAAGCGGTCCGCATCCACCGCCACGAAGTCACCGACGTCGACGCCGCCGTCATCAAGGCCCTCGAAGAGGTCCACATCAACGACCCACGCAAGGTCGCCAACCAATACCCGCACGAACTCTCCGGCGGCATGCAGCAGCGCGCCATGATCGCGATGGCCTTGGCCTGCAACCCGCGCATCCTCGTCGCCGACGAGCCGACGACGGCGCTCGATGTCACGATCCAGAAGGAGATCATGGACCTCTTGGGTCGCCTGCGCAAGGAACGCGGGATGAGCATCCTCATGATCACGCACAACTTCGGCATCGTCGCCAACTTCGCCGACCATGTGCAGGTCATGCGGCACGGTCGCGTGGTCGAGAGCGGCACCGCCGAACACGTGATGAACCACCCCACGGACCCGTACACCAAGGGTCTCATCGCCTGCATCCCGCGCCTCGGCCAACGCCGCCGCCGCCTGACCACCCTCAGCGAAGAACTTTCCAAGTCGTGAGCACCGTCCCTACCGCCCTCCTCGAGATCCGCGACCTTTCGGTCCATTACCCGGGTCGGGCCAACTGGTTCTTCCAGACCGCCGAACCCAAGCGGGCCGTCGATGGCATTGCCTTCACCATCCCCAAAGGCCAGACCGTCGGCCTCGTGGGCGAATCCGGGTCCGGCAAGAGCACGACCGGCAAGGCCATCATCAAGCTCGCCCCGCTGACCTCCGGCCAGATCCTCTACCAAGGCACCGACATCGGCCGCTTGGGCAACGCCGACTTCCTCCCTTGGCGCAAGAAGATCCAGATGATCTTCCAGGATCCCTACAACTCCCTCAACCCGCGCGCGGATATCCTCGGAATCCTCTCCGAACCGCTCGAGATCCACTTCCCGGGCATGTCGAAGTCCGACCGTGAACAACGCTGCGTCGAATTGCTCCGCGACGTCAAGTTACCCCCCGAACACCTCCGCCGGCACCCGCATGAGTTCTCCGGCGGCCAGCGCCAGCGCATTGGCATCGCGCGCGCCCTCGCCGTCCAGCCCGAGCTCATCATCTGCGACGAACCGGTCTCCGCGCTCGACGTCTCCGTCCAGGCGGAAGTCGTCAACCTCCTGCAGGACCTGCAGGAAAAACTCGGCCTCACCTACCTCTTCATCGCGCACGACCTCGCCGTCGTCGAACACGTCAGCGACCACATCTTGGTCATGTCCAAGGGAAAGATCGTCGAACAAGGCGTGCCGTCCGAAATCCTCGGTAACCCGCAGCACCCCTACACCAAGACCCTCTTGGCGGCCGTGCCACGGTTCTGATGTCCACGGAAACCCAGGGCGAGGCCGCACCCCAGCTCGATGCCACCACGCGCGGGCTGGGTTGGTTGTTGCTGGGGATGGCCGGTTTCACCGCTTGGGACCAATGGGCCATCTGGAGCACCAAGGACGACTACACCTTCGGCTACCTTGTCCCCCTCTTCTCCGGCTACGTCCTCTGGGATCGCTGGGAGGAACTGCGTGCTTGGCTGACCGGGAGCCGCTCGACTCCTGGCCCGAGCTGCAGGCCTTGGCTGCTGCGCCTCGTTACCGCGCTGACCTTTGGCGCGCTCCTGACCTTTGCGCTCGGCGCCGCCGCCCGTGCCATCACCGGTACCGGCGTCGTCCCCACCCTCGCCATAGCCTTCGGGTTCGTGGGCACAGCCCTCGGCTGCACCTTCCTCTCGGTGCAAGGCCCGCAGCAGACCGAAGCCACCGGACGCGCCCGGGTCGCGGCCGTCGCGTTGATCCTCTTTCCCGCCGGCGTCTGGCTCATCTCCGGCCCTTTTCTTTACCTCATCGATAACCAGATCAAAGGGGAACTCCTGACGAACGTCACCGAGCTGGTCTCGGGCATCCTGCGCGCCGCCGGCCACTCCATCCGCGTCAGCGGCAACACCATCATCTTCGCGAACAACGACGCCGTCGGCGTGGCCGACGCCTGCTCCGGCATCCGGTCCTTCTCCGCCTGCGTGTTCGTGGGCGCCTTCCTCGGCGCGATCTTCCTGGAAGGCGGTCGCCTCGGCTCCTTGCTCCGCCGGGTGGCGATGATTGCCCTCTCGGCGCTGGCCGCCATCCTGCTCAACATCGGCCGCAACACCTACCTGGCGTTCCATGCGATGAACCACGGCTCACGCTCGCTGGACCGCGACTACAGCGGACTGGAACCGGGCAGCGTCGGCTTTTCTTCCTTCGGCACGGTGCATGATTTCGCCGGCAACGCCGCCATGTTGCTTGCCTTTTTGGTCCTGCTCGCCTGCGTTCCCGTGCTTAACCGCCTCGGCCGAAGGCCTTCCTCCCCCGCATGAAGATTCTCCACATCACGCCGGAAATCGCCCCTTGGTCGAAAGCCGGCGGACTGGGAGACGCCACCGCCGCCCTCGCGAAGAACCTGGCCGCCCTCGGACATGATGTCCGCGTTGCCACGCCGCTCTATGGTTCCGTTCCGGGACGCGAGCAGATGGGCACTTTGCTGGATTCCCTTGGAGTGGAAGTGGGCGGCGACCCCGCCAAAGCGGCTTGCCGCGTCCGCACCGTGGACCTCGCGCCGACGGCGCAGGTCTGGTTCATCGAGCACGAAGATTACTACGGGGCCCGGGAGATCTACCCCGCCCGCGAAGACACCGCCGAACGGGCGGCGTTCTTCGGCCGCGCCGCCCTCGACGCCTGCCTCAAGCTCGGCTGGATTCCCGACGTCATTCATTGCCACGACTGGACGACCGGTCTGGTCCCGGTGCTGCTCAACACGACGTTGAAGGCGTCCCCGCTCGGGCGCTGCGCCTCGATTCTATCGATCCACAACCTCCAGCATCAAGGCCTGCTGAGCCGGCGCATCCTTCCTTTCCTGCGGCTCCCGGAGTGGCTCTTCAAACCCGAGGAGCTCGAATGCCTCGGTGGCGTGAACTTCCTCAAGGGCGGCATCCTCCACGCGACCCGCATCATCACCGTCAGCCCGACCTACGCGCAGGAAATCCTCACGCCCGCCTTTGGTTTCGGCCTGCAAGACGTCGTGCAACGCCGCCAAGCCCGTCTCGACGGCATCCTGAACGGCGTCGACCTCGACGAATGGGACGCGCAAAAGGACAAGCATTTGGCGAAAAACTTCAGCGCCCAGGACCTCGCCGGCAAACGTGCCTGCAAGGTTGACCTGCAAAAACAGTTCAAGCTGACCGATGCTCCCGACGCCCCGCTGGTCGGCGTGATTTCGCGCCTCTGGGACCAGAAGGGCTTGGACCTCGCCGTCCAGGCGCTCCCGAAGTTCCTCCGGGCGGGAAGACTGCAGTTCGTGCTGCTGGGTAGCGGCGACGGTTGGCTCGAACAAGAGTACCGCCGGCTCGCCGATAACTTTCCGGGCCGCGTCGGCGTGCGCATCGGCTACGACCACGCGCTTTCCCACCGTATCGAAGCCGGGTGCGACTTCTTCCTGATGCCGAGCCGCTTCGAACCCTGCGGCCTCAACCAGATGTACTCGATGACCTACGGCACCCTCCCGATCGTAAGATCCACCGGCGGACTGGCCGATACGGTGCGGCACTGGAACCCGACGACCCGCCAAGGTACCGGCATCGTCTTCCAGCACGCCGATGTGGCGGCCGTCGAATGGGCTATTGAGCAAGCCCTCGCGCTTTACGCCCAGCCCGCGGACTTCCGCGCGGCCCAAAAGCAGGCGATGGGGGAAGAATTCAGTTGGCG
>DBCN01000055.1:0-1290 GCA_002293065.1 Opitutia bacterium UBA957 | reverse complement strand
CTTTGGCACAGGTTGAGCATAAGGGCAGGTGCTATGAAACACACCTCCCTCCTGTCACTCCTCACCCTCACCGCTGCCTCGGCCATGGCCCAGTCGGCCGCTCCGGCTCCCGCGCTCACCACGTCGGGTAACGTAGCGTTCACCTCCGACTACGTCTTCCGCGGCATCACGCAGAATGGCGGCAAGACCGCCCTCCAGGGTGGTTTCGACGTCGCGCACACCTCCGGCTTCTCCGCCGGCGTCTGGGCTTCGAACGTCAACTGGGCTGGCACCACCCTCGAAGTCGATGCCTACGCGGCCTATGGCTTCAGCCTCACCAAGGACATCGCCGCCTCCGTCGGCTACATCGGCTACATCTACGAAGGCAACTCCGCGCTCAACACCAGCGAGCTGAACGTCTCGGCTTCGGCTTACGGCCTCACCGCGAAGATCTCCTACGCCACCACCGACTACTTCGGTATCGCTGGTTCCGGCACCAAGTACTACGAACTGAACTACGCCTACGACGTCGCCGCCGTGAAGGGCCTCTCCCTCGCCCTCCACTACGGCATCACCGATGGCAAGAACGCCGCCTCCACGGATAAGGACTACTCCATCGCCCTGTCCTACCCGGTCCTCGGCTTCACCGGCACCCTGGCCTACTCCAACGGCAGCGGTTCCTTCGCCGGCACCTACGAAGGCATCACGGCCGTCACGCTGAAGAAGACCTTCTAATAGCGGTAACTCTTAGGATATAGCACATAGCCCAGGGGCGTCTTTCGCAAGGAAGACGCCCCTTTCTCTTTGTAGGGTTGAAAAACGGCCGATTCGGATAATGGTGGGCTTTCCGATGATCGAGTCCGCCCGCAAACCCGACTGGCTCCGCGCCAAGCTTCCCACTGGTCCCGACTACCTGGAGACCCGGAAGAACGTCGATGAGCATAAGCTCCACACGGTCTGCCAGTCCGCCCAGTGCCCCAACATGGGCGAATGCTGGTCCCGCGGCAGCGCGACCGTGATGATCCTCGGCAACGTCTGCACCCGCTCCTGCACCTTCTGCGCCGTGCTGTCCGGCCGCCCCAGCGAACTCGACCTCGGTGAACCCGCCCGCGTCGCCGAGTCCATCGCGCTGATGAACCTGAAGCACGTCGTCATCACGTCCGTCGCCCGCGACGACCTCAAGGATGGCGGCGCTTCCGTTTGGGCCGCCACCGTCCGAGCCACCCGCCACCGTTGCCCGACCACCACGATCGAGGTCCTGCCCGCTGACTTCCGCGGCGAACAGGAACACCTCGACACCCTGCTCGACGC
>DBCN01000158.1:8172-12976 GCA_002293065.1 Opitutia bacterium UBA957 | reverse complement strand
CCAGCGCCGGGCTCCTGTTCGACCTCACCAAGGACAAGATCCGCACGTCCATCACCGAAAAACTCCTGAACGAAAAATAATTCCATGACCGACACTCCCGCCCCCGAACCCGCGCCGCCCGACGCCGCCACCCGCATCGCCGAACTCGAAGGCGAAGTCGCCCGCCTCCGCGACACGGTCCTCCGCGGCCAAGCCGATCAACAGAACCAGCAGCGTCGCCACCAGCGCGACCGCGAAGAACTCCGGAAGTTCGCCTCGGCCGGCCTGCTCGAGGAACTCCTGCCGAGCCTCGACGCGCTCGCCCTCGGCCTCGCCTCCGCCCAAGGTCAGACCGAAGGCCGCGCGGTCGCCGAAGGCTTCCGCATGGCGGTCAACCAGCTGCGGAACACCTTGGCCCAACAGGGCCTCGCCGAACTCAACCCGCTGGGCCAGCCGTTCAACCCCTCGCACCATGAGGCGGTCTCCCAAGAGGCCAGCGACACCGTGCCCGAAGGGTCCGTCACGCGCGTGGCGCGCCCGGGTTGGTCGCTGCATGAACGCGTGCTCCGCCCCGCCGCCGTCTTCGTCTCGACGGGTCCCGCGAACAAGTAAGCCGCGCAACCATGGCCGAAGATTTTTACGGTCTCCTGGGCGTCGCGAAAGGCGCCACGGCGGATGAAATCAAAAAAGCCTATCGCAAGAAGGCGATGGAGTTCCACCCGGACCGCAATCCGGGCAACAAGGCGGCGGAGGAAAAATTCAAGCAGATCTCCCGCGCCTATGAGGTGCTTTCCGATGAACAGAAGCGCGGTCTTTACGACAAGCACGGCGAAGCGGCCTTCGAACAGGGCGGCCCCGGTGGCGGCGGCGGCCAGCGCACCCACCGCGGGGCCGACCCGATGGACATCTTCAACCAGATGTTCGGCGGCGGTGGCGGCGGCGGTTTCGGCGACATGTTCGGCGGCGGCGGGCAGTCCCAGGAATCGTCCGGCGAAGACCTACGTTACGAGATCACGTTGACGCTCGAGGAGGCGGCGACCGGCGTCAGCCGCAAGGTGACTTACCGCAAGCACAAGGCCTGCGAGAAGTGCACCGGCACCGGCGCCGAGCCTGGTTCCAAGAAGAGCCGCTGTCCGACGTGCGGTGGCCAGGGTCACGTGGTGCGCTCCAATGGATTTTTCCAGATGCGGCAGGTCTGTCCTTCGTGCGGCGGCCAAGGCGAACGCATCGAGAAGCCGTGCCGCGGTTGCGCCGGCGAAGGCCGCGTGGTCGGTGACCACACCGTGGACCTGCGCATTCCTCCGGGGGTCGATACGGGCACCCGCCTGCGCTCCAGCAACAATGGTTCCGCGGGTCGCCGCAACGGCGCCGCCGGCGACCTCTACGTCGAGATCACCATCCAAGATCACGAACTCTTCGAACGCGATGGCGATGACCTCGCCTGCGCGGTCCCCGTGAAATTCTCGATCGCCGCGCTCGGCGGGCCCATCGAGGTTCCCAAGCTGAAGGGGAAGACGATCCTGAAGATTCCCGCCGGCACCCAAGGCGGGACCACTTTCCGCCTCAAGGGCGAGGGCATGCCCAAGCTCCGTGGCGGTACCTGCGGCGATTTGTTGGTGCGCGTCGACATCGACGTCCCCAAGAAACTCACGGATGCCCAGCGGGCGGCCTTGCAGGCCTACGCCGACGCTTCGAACGACGGCGCCACGCCCGTGTCCGATTCCTGGAAGCATAAGTTCCGGAAGTTCTTCTCCTGACCTTGCGGTCAGACGGCCCCGCCCCTACGTTGCCGGCGATGCCACGCGACCCTGGCCAGTCTGATCGACTCATCCGCCGTTTACGGTGGGATGAGCTCGATCCGGCTTGGGTGCGGCGGTTGGCGGAAATGGCGCGCGCGGAAGACGTCGCCGGGGGTGGACTCCGCCACCCGCCCACCCGCCCAGGCGATCCTTCGGCCGCCTTGCTCGTCGGTTCCACCCGGCGGGCCCACGCGCGCTTGGTCTCCCGGGGCGATTACGTCATCGCCGGCTTAGGCCTCCTCGAACCCATCCTCTCCGTCTATGGTGGCGCCGCGCAAGTCCGCCCGCTCGTCGAGGATGGTGCGGCGGTCACCCGGGGCACGGTGCTGGCCGAACTCACCGGCCCGGCGGCCGAGTTGCTCACGGCCGAACGGACGCTCCTGAATTTCCTCCAGCGACTGACGGGGATCGCGACGCAGACCCGCACGCATGCCCGCGCCTTGGGGGCCTCGCCCACGCGGTTGTTGGATACGCGCAAGACGACCCCCGGCTTCCGCATGCTGGAAAAATACGCCGTCGGCCAAGGGGGCGGATATAACCACCGTCTCGGGCTCTTCGACCGCATCATGGTGAAGGATAATCACCTCGCGGCCGGCGAAGCCACCGCGGCGCAGCGGTTGACCGACCTGGTGCGGTCGGCCCGCGCCGCGCGGCCCGACTTGCTCGTCGAAGTGGAGGTCGATGCGGTGGCCCAAATCGAACCGGTCCTGGCGGCGGGGGCCGACGTGGTGCTGCTCGACAACTTCTCGCTCGTCCAGCTGCGCACGGCGCTCCCGCTGCTGCGCGGCCGCGCTTGGTCCGAGGTCAGTGGCGGCGTCAACCTCGCCACGCTGCCGCTCATCGGCGAACTCAACCCCGACTTTGTCTCCTGCGGTGCGCTGACGCATGCCGCGAGTTGGGCGGATATCGGCCTGGACTGGGCTTAAGCCATGCCCGCCCTCGACAGCAGCATCCTCCTGGCGTTCCTCGAAGCCGGCGATCAGCCCGTCAGCGGCGATCGGCTGGCGAAGGAACTCGGGATTTCCCGGGTCGCCGTCTGGAGTCGGTTGGAGCGTCTGCGCGCCGCGGGCTTCACGTTCAAGGCTTCGACGCGGAAGGGTTATACGTTGACCGACGTGCCCCGCGAAGTGAACGCGGCTTGGCTCGATGCGCATTTGCGGCGGTGCAAGGTGGCGCCGGAGGTGGAGCTCCTGGCCGAGGTCGACAGCACCAATTCGGAAGCGGAGCGCCGTCTGGCCGCCGGCCAGGAGGCCCCGTTCGCCGTCCTGGCCCGCGCGCAAAGCGCCGGCCGAGGTCGGCTTGGTCGGCGTTGGCACAGCACCCCGGCCGGGAACCTCTACCTGTCGCTGGCCTTCCGGCCGTTCATCCCGCCCGAAAACCTGAAGCCGTTCACCTTGTGGATGGGGCTCGCGGTCTGCGCCCATGTCGAGGCGGCTTACGATGTGAAGCTCGGCCTGAAATGGCCCAACGACTTGTTGTCCGCGGATGGCCGCAAGGTCGCGGGGATGTTGACCGAAGCGCGTCTCGATGCCGATGCCGTCCGCGAACTGGTCTTCGGTCTCGGGCTCAACGTGTCGTCCAAGTCCAAGGACTTTCCTCCGGAGTTGCGGGCCCTCGCCGCTTCCTTGGAGCTCGCCGGGGCGTCGTCGCTCGATGTCAGCCGCGTCGCCGCGGAAGTGCTCGCGGCGTTGTTCTTGGCTTGGGAGCAATTCATCGACGGCACCTGGATGCCCACCTTCCGCGCCCGTTGGCAGCGCTACGATGTCCTGACGGGCCGCTCGGTCCGCGTCGGCTTACGCGGCGAACCGGTGGCCGGCATCGTCGACGGCATCGACGACGAGGGTTCCCTGATCCTGCGTACCGGTGGCGGTCGCAAGAGCATCGTTTCCTCCGGCGAGGTCACCTTGCGGAAGGAATGAGCGAGCAACCTTGCGCTCAGCGCGCTCCCCGCTAATTTCACGCCGTGGCCATCCTTTGTCTCGATGTCGGCAACACCCATGCGCACTGGGGGCTGGTGGCTGGACGCTCCATCCTCGCGTCGGGCGAGCTCCCCACCGCCTCCCTGTCGACCGAAGGGCTGCGCGCGTTGTTGACCGCGCAGGCGCCGACCGGCCTCGCCCTCGCCAGCGTGGTGCCTAGCGCGACCGCCACCATTGAGCCCGTCTTGCTCGGGAGCGGCTTGCCTTATCATCATCTGCGGCACGACACCGTTCGGGGGTTGGGCTTCGATTACCCGCGGCCGGCCGAAGTCGGCCAAGACCGCCTCGCCGATTGCGTGGGGGCTCAGCTCGTGGCGGGCGCCCCCGCCGTCGTCGTCGGCATGGGCACCGCGACGACGGTGGATATCTTGACCGAACAGGGCTACGCCGGTGGCATCATCGCTCCGGGCCTGGGTGTCATGACCCGCTATCTCCATGAGCGGACCGCTTTGTTGCCGGCGTTGGACCCCGCCGACCTGCTCGGTGGCCCCGCCATCGGGAAGTCCACGGTTGATGCGATGCGCGCGGGGTGCGCCCTTGGCTTCGCCGGCATGATCGGGGCCTTGCTCGATGCCGTCACCGCGGAGCTGACCAAGCAGGGCGGTCCCGCCCCGGTGGTCCTCGTCACGGGTGGGGCGGCGGTCTATTTGCCCGCCAGCTGGCGCGACCGCGTTCGCCACGAGCCCCACCTCACCTTGCTCGGCTTGGCCGAATCCCACCGCCGCGCCTTCGCATGACCCCCGAAGAATCCAACGCCAAACTCCGTCGCCTCGTTCCTTGGTTGGGCGGCGCCGTCCTCGCGGTCGTCGTGGGCGGAGTCGCCCTCGCCTTGGCCACCAAGCGCGAAGCCCCTTGGTTCCTCGTGGCCGGCGACGTGCTCTTCACGCTCGTCCTGCTCGTCGCCTTGTGGCGCGCGCTCGGACGGAAGCGTTAGGCCTTCGTCATCTTCAGGAGTTCCTTCCGGCGGTTCTTGATTTCCGTGCAGCCGGACTTGGCCAAGCGGTCGGTCGAGAAGGCTTCCACGGTAAGGGAGGCCACGGCCGTCCC
>DBCN01000158.1:0-8080 GCA_002293065.1 Opitutia bacterium UBA957 | reverse complement strand
AAGCTGTCGCCCGCGCCGGTGGGGTCGCGGAGTTCCGTGACGGGGAAGGCGGGCAGGGTGAAGAGGCCCTCTTCATGGAAGAGCACCGCCCCGTGTTCCCCTTTCTTGACGATGACCGTTCGGCAGCCGTGCTTGCGGAGATGTTGGCCCGCCACGATGACGTTCGTCTCGCCCGTCAACTTCGCCGCTTCCGAATCGTTCACGACCAAGAGGTCGGAGCGACGCATGACTTCGCCGAGCTTTTCCCGCTGCGTCTCGATCCAGATGTCGATCGTGTCGACGAGGACGAACTTGGGCGCGGTGAGTTGGTTGAGCACGGCCAGCTGCAGGTCGGGGCGGATGTTGCCGAGCATCACGTACGGCATCGCTTGCTGAAGTTCCGTGAGGCGCGGCTGGAAGCGCTCGAAGACGTTGAGTTGGAGGTCCTCGGTGTCGCGGCGGTTGTAATTTTCGTGGTAGCGGCCGCGCCAAGCGAAGGTCCGACCGGTCTCGTCGAGTTGGAGTCCCGAAAGGTCGATGCCGCGCTTGGCGAGTTTCTTGCGGTCGCGGTCGCGGAAGTCGTGGCCGACGACGCCCACGATGTGGGGCGGCGCGAAGTAACTGGCGGCGAGGCAGGCGTACGACGCGCTGCCGCCGAGGATACGTTCGCCGGTGGCGTGCGGGGTGACGATGCTGTCGTAGGCGACGGAACCGATGACGAGGACGTTGTCGGGCGTGGCGAGGCCTTTGACTTTGATGCGGCGAGGTTGGGTCATGTGAAGAGTGCGGGCTTGGCTTCGCGCAGACGGAAGAGCGCGAGCAGGGCGAGGCTGTGAGTGTGCGGGGAAGCGAGGGCGTTCTGCAAGGCTACGCGCGGAGCCACGCTGAGGACCTGGAGTTCCTCGTGCGCATCGGGAGACTTGGCCCCCGTCGGCCGGACCCCCTCGAGGAGCACGAAATGGCAGCGATTACGCTGGATGGCGGGGTTGGGCGCGCAGCTGCCGAGGAGCGTCGCGCGGCCACCGGCGAAGCCGGTTTCTTCTTCCGTCTCGCGCACCGCGGCGAGGATGGGGTCTTCCCCGGCATCGATCACGCCCCCCGGGGTTTCGGTGGAGAGGTCCTGCAAGCCGAAGCGGAATTGGCGCACCATGACCAAGCGCCCATCATCGGTCAGCGGTAACGCGAGCACCCAGTCGTTGGCGTGAATGACAAAAAAATCACCCTCTCGTTTGTCGAGAGGGTGAAGGGAGTGTTCCTTGTAAACCCGAAAGACCTTGCAGTCGGCATGCAGCGCTTCGTGCTGGACGGACCAGCGGGCGGGCGCAGACATGGTCCGAGGCTTACTTGGTCTTCAGAACCTGACCGATCTGCATGCGGTTAGGATTAACGTCAGGATTCAGATCCTGCAGAGCCTTCAGCGAGATGCCGGCCTTCTTGGCGATGCCGGAGAGCGTGTCGCCCTTCTGCACGGCGTAGGAACCAGGACCAGCGACGGCGGTCTTCGCACCGCTGCCACCGGCGGGCGCGGTGGCCTTGGCCTTGACGGCCGTTTGGAGGGCGAGGATGTTGTCGGAGAAGGTCTTGTTGTTCGCGTCGATGCCCTGACGCAGGTTGCTGAGTTCGGCGGTGATCGCCGTGAGGTCGGTGGCGTTGGCCTTTTGGGCGAGCGCGGCGCTCACTTCGCCGGCGGCGTCCGTCGCTTTGGTGGCGGCGGTCGTGGCGGCTTCGGCCGAGCCCTTCGCCTTCAGAGCGAGGACGAGGCCAGCGGCGCCAAGGGCGAAGCCGACGATACCCACGATGAGCGGGAGCTTGGATTCAGAGGAGGATGAGGAGATGCTGTCGTTTTCCATGTTGGAGAGGATGATTCGGGTTGGAACGGTTTGAGATTAGCGGATTGACAGGGACGGCAATACAAAATCAGCATGCAAGTCGGGTTTTCGGGCAGTATCTCAATTGGTAGAGTCCCTGCTTTGGGAGCAGGGTGTTGCAGGTTCAAGTCCTGTCTGCCCGACCACCCGGTTACTTTTACCTGTCCTCGGACAGTCAGGAGTAGCGTAGCGGCACCCCGTCCTTGATGACCGTGACGTGGTTCGCCCCGTCCGGCTGGGTGGAGGGCTCGGTCCGGCCCACGACCCGAGCTTCGAGCTGGAGGCCGGCGGCGACCGCGAGGACGGCCGGGACGTCCGTGGGGTCTACGTAGACCTCCAAGCGGTGCCCCATGTTGTAAACCTTATGCATTTCCTCGGATTCCGTGCCGCTGGCCTGCGCGATGGCCGCGAAAACGGGGGGGGCCGGGAAGAGGTTATCCTTGATGAAATGGACGCGGGTCCCAAAGCGCTTGCACTTGGTCTGGCCACCGCCGGAGCAGTGGATCAGGCCGCGGACGCGGTCCCGGCCGAGGGCCTGGAGGAGGCGGAGGGCAAACGGGGCATAGGTCCGGGTCGGGGAGAGCAGCGCCTGCCCCACGGTCAAGGTCGAGCCTGGGAGCGGGTCAGAAAGGCGGTAGGGCCCGCAATAGGCCAGGTCGGCCGGCATGGCCCGGTCATAGGTCTCCGGGTACTTTTGGGCGTAATGGTTGGCCAGGAGCTCGTGCCGGGCGCTGGTCAGGCCATTCGAGCCGATGCCGCTGTTCTCCCCCGTTTCGTAGGCGCATCGGCCACCTGAAGCGAGGCCGACGATCGCCAAGCCCGGCGTGATGCGGGAGGCGTCGATGACGTCCCCGCGGCGCAGGATGGCCGTCGCGGTGGAGTCGACCGTGAGGGTCGGGGTGAGGTCGCCGACGTCCGCCGTTTCGCCGCCGCCGGAGCGGATGCCGAAGCCTTGCGCGCGCAGCATGGCCAAGACCTCTTCCGTGCCTTCGATGAGTTGGGCGAGGATGGCGCCGGGGATGGCCTTGGCGTTGCGGTTGATGGTCGAGGAGAGGATGACGCCTTCGGTGACGCCGACGCAGAGGAGGTCGTCGATGTTCATCACGATGCTGTCCTGGGCGATGCCGCGGAAGACGGTGGCGTCGCCGGTTTCCTTCCACCAGAGGTAGGCGAGCAAGGCCTTGGTGCCCGAGCCGTCGGAGTGCGTGACGACGCAGCGCTCCGCGTCACCCGTCAAATGGTCTTCCGTGATCTTGCAGAAGGCGCCAGGGAAGAGCCCGCGGTCGAGCTTGTCGACGGCGGCGTGCACTTCGTTCTTCGAGGCGGAGACGCCGCGGGCGGCGTAGCGACCGGTGTCGGAGGAGGGCTTGCTATCGTTCGCCATGTCTTTAACCCTGCTTATCTCCAGCCTGTGGACTGGGTCAACGCACTTCTCCCGTGAGCACGCCTTTGCTTTCCGCCCGTCGCTGGTCGATCCTGACGCCGCTACCGCTCTGGGCACGGATCGGGCTCTGGATCTTCACGGTCGGCATGCTGTATGGCTATTTCCAGCTGCGGACCCTCGGTCGCCTCCAGACGGCTTGGGTCTCCGCCCATGGTTCGCGCGATACGGCGGCCTTGGAGTCCATGGTCTGCTGGGACGATGTTTCCGCCGAAGCGCGCCAGCGCATGCGCCTGCTGCTCGCCCAGGAGTTGGAGCATCCAATCCGGTCGACGGATATCCGCTTCACGTTCGATGCCGAAGCCCAGCCGGGTTGGCGCCCGAACCGCTTCGTGATCGCCCGCTTGGTCGTGGTTTATGACACGCCCGAAAGGCTCACGGTGTCTTTTCCGCTCGGCTTGGCCGGCCTCACGAGCCATCAAATCGTGATGCTGGTCCCCGAAAAGTGACGGATTCTTGACAGACCGCGTTCCCCGTTCACCTTCCCATTTCCTCCCATGGCTGACAAAAACGATAAGCGTCCCGAAAGCGTCCCCGGCAAGTTCTACGTGGACTCCCAGTGCATCGACTGCGACCTCTGCCGCGAAACGGCGCCGGCTTTCTTCACCCGCCAAGACGACGGCGGCTACTCCTACGTCTTCAAGCAGCCCGAATCCCAGGAAGACATCGACAAGTGCATGGAAGCCCTCGAAGGCTGCCCGGTCGACTCCATCGGCAAGGACGGCGAATAAGCCGGCTCCTTTTGTGCGAACGAGCCCCGGTCCTCCGGGGTTTTTTCGTGCCCGCTTGCGGACTCGACCTCGCCGCCGCCGCCGGATTACGCTTCCTGTATGAGCGTGAAGATTTCCTGCGAATACCTCGGCGACCTCCGCACGCGTGCCACCCACGGCCCGTCGGGCAGCCTCTTGCTGACCGATGCGCCGGTCGATAACCAAGGGAAGGGTGAGGCGTTCTCGCCTTCGGATCTCGCCGCCACCGCCGTGGGTACCTGCATCCTGACGATCCTCGGTATCCAGGCGAAATCCTTGGACGCCGACTTCCGCGGCGCCCGCGTTGAGGTCGAGAAGCACATGACGACGGTGCCGCCGCGGCGCATCGCCCGCCTCGACATCCGCATCTCGATGCCCGCAGGTATTCCCGAAGAAGTGCGCGCGCGTTTGATCCGCGCCGCCGAAGCCTGTCCGGTCAAGCAATCGCTCCACCCCGACATCGTCATCGCGATGGACTGGAATTGGGGCGAGTGAAAGCTAGAGGAGTAGCGGAAGGGTTGATTGGTTGAATGGAGGGCGTGCGGGGGCCACCGGCCACCCATACTTCCCTTTGTCTCCGGTCTTTAAGGTAGGGACCGCACCACGTGCGGTCCTTCTGCTTCGAGGTAGGGGCGCGTCGTCGGTCACGAGGTAGGGTTGGCACTGCGTGCCAACCTAGCCACGCCCCTGCCTTTTGTATGCGTGCCGCTGCCTTCGCATCTTACCTTTGCACGTTTGCACAGGCCACCGGCCGATTTGCACTTTTGCACTTCGGCTTCCTCGTCCCTTCTCGAGCTCCGCGCGCGCTTAAGCCGAGCAGCCGCAGCCACCATTGCCGCAGCCGCCTTGCTTCTGCTGGGTCGCCGGCTCTTCCGCAGAGCAGCAACCACCTTCGCTCGAACCTTCGGTGGAGCAGCAACCGCCGCTGGCAGCGCCTTCGGTGGAGCAGCAACCGCCTTCGGATTCGCCGGAGCCACAGCCGCCGCCACCACAGCAACCGCCCGCTTGGTGCGGATGGCCATGGGCGAGTTCCGTGAGTTCGGCGGCGCGCACGGAAACGACTTTGACGTCGAAGGTGAGGGTCTTGCCGGCGAGCTCATGGTTGCCATCGAGGACGGCTTCCTGCTCGTCGACGTGACGGATGACGAGCACGCGCATCCCGAGATTGGTTTCGGCGTGGAAGCGCATGCCGATCTCCACCTTGTTCGCGCCAAAGCGATCGAGTGGGACGCGCTGGATCAACTTCTCGCTGTATTCGCCATACGCATCGGCCGGTTGCACGACGACGACCTTGGCGTCGCCCGCGGTGAGGCCTTCGAGGCCTTGCTCCAGGCCCGGGATGATGTTGCTGGCGCCGTGGAGGTATTCCATCGGGCCATGCCCAGCCGACGTGTCGAGCACGTTGCCCTTGTCATCCTTGAGGGTGTATTCGATGCCGACGACGGTTTCTTTGGAGACGCGCATGTGAGTGGGAAGAGCCGAGAAAAGTATGGCACCTACCCGCGGAGGCAAGGGGAACCCGCCGTTTTCCGCCCGCCGGCCTGCCCCAGGCCCATCTAAACCTTGACCCTCCGGACGGCCTTCGCTTGCTTGCTTGTCCTGCTGTGTGGGGCCGTAGCTCAGTTGGTAGAGCGCGTCGTTCGCAATGACGAGGCCGTGAGTTCGAACCTCATCGGCTCCACCAGCAGGGTCGCGCGCTTACTCGGCCGAATCTTCGAGCCGGCGGATGTTGGCGTTGACGGGATGGATTTCGCCCAGGGCTGCCCGACTCGCCGCGCCGCCCAGCTCACGAACGCGTTCGCCTTGCGGGCGGATGCGCGTCTCGTAGCTGCCGATCGCCGCATCGAGGCTTTCGGACGCGCTCAGCAGGCCCTTGCGGACCTTGGTGAAGTGCTCGGCGAACTTGACGAGGCGGTCGAAGAGTTCGGTGGCCTCGTCCGCGATCTTGCCTGCGTTCTCCGCTTGGGTGTGCTGTTGCCAGGCGAGGTTGATGGCTCCGAGGAAGCCCATCAAGGTGGCCGGCGTGGCGAGGAGGATGCCTTCGCGCGCCGCGGCGAGGATGAGCTCGTTGTCGCCTTCGAGCGCGGTGCTCAGGAGGGACTCGGCCGGCAAGAAGAGGATGACTTTGTCGTAGGGCGTCACGCCCTGCTTGCCCATGGCCGCCGGGTAATCCTTGGCGGCGAGGGCGAGGATCGTCTTGCGGAGCTTGGCGGCATGCGCGGCCACGAGCTCGCGGCGGTTGGGCGCGGCTTGGTCGGCGATGGCGACGTCGAATTCCGGGACCTTCGAGTCGATGATGATGCAGCGGTTGCCGGGGAGTTTGACGATGAGGTCGGGGCGCGAGTCATCCTGCGACACTTGTTCGCTGAAATCGCAGTGCGGACTGAGTCCGGCGGCTTCGACGACGCGTCGGAGGGTCTGTTCGCCCCACTTGCCGCGGTGCTGCGAAGACTTCAGGACCGAGGTGAAATCCGTCGTGCTCGTGGCCAAGGCGGCCGTCGTCTCGCTGATGGTCTTCATCTGCGCGCCCACGGCGGCCAAGGCATCCCCTTGGTTCGTGAGGCTTTGCTGCATGGCTTCGCGGTAGTTGCCGAGGGCCGTGTTGATCTGCGCGATGAGCGGTTCCACCTTGCTGGCGACTTCCTTCGTGACGTCGGGTGCCATGCCCTTCAGGACGTCGGTGCTGGTCTTCTCGAAGGTGGTGCGGAGGTCGGCCAAGGCTTGATTGTAGCGGGCCTCGACGGCCTCGAGCGCCTTCCGCTGGTCTTCGCGTAATTGCGCGATGGTGAGTTCGGTGCTGGCCTTCTGCTCGGCGGCTTGGCGCGTATGGCGGGCTTCCGCTTCGGTCAGCTGCGCTTGCGCGGCCACCTTGGCCGATTCGGCGCCCGACACGCGCGTCAGGGCCTCGGTCTTGGCGTTGCGTTCCCGTTCGGCCGTCGCGTTGGCCGTCGCGAGTTGTTGGCGGACTTCCTCCAAGAGCAAGGCGTTGCCGGCTTCGCTCCCCGTGGCATCCGGGTTTTTCCGGAAGAAGGCCAGGTAGGCCACGAGGCCAAGGACGGCAAAGAGGAGGGCGGGTGTCAGATAATCCATAGGTTCTAGAAAGGCTACTCTACCCGCGGCGGCGCACTCCGCAACCCCATCACCGCGGGTCGCTGTCGATGGCCATGGCGTTACCTACATTCCAGGCGGCTTCATAGGCGGCGACGTAGTCGGCCGAAGACCAAGCGGGTTCCGCCGGTTCGCCCCCGAGGCCAGCCAGAAACCCGTAACGGATGCCGTGGGCAATCCGCCGGCGCCGCGGGTTGAGCCGCTTGGTCACCCACTGGTCGGCGAGCAGGGTGCGCTCATTGGGCTCGGTGGAGAAAACGGAACGGCCGACCTGCCAGGCGACGACGGAGGCATGGAGGAGGTCGGAGATGCTGCGGTTTTGCAGGAAGGGGCAGGGGCCTCCCGCTCTTCCTTGCTCGATGTGCTTGCGGATCTCCAAGGCCAAGGCGACTTGCCAACGCTCTTCCATGGTCAGTAGGCCAAAATCGAACTCTGGGTCGTCAGCCGCGGTGTCCTTTAATTCGGCCCGGGCGTAGGCCCGCCATTTCGCCAACCAAGCCTCCCACGCATCGGTGCCGCGACGCGGGGGCTTTCCAAGCCATTCGGGGATATCTTCGCGCATAGGGTGCCTAGGCTCAGTAAAGGGGGTTAAAGCCCAAATTGTCGACCAAAAAGGGTGAAATAATGTTCACCTTTCTGTCTGCGGTCGGTGGTCGGCGGGACTGCCCCCCATCGGCCCCCAAACATTCCGCCTAAAACCACCTTTTCCATCGAACTATTCCCCACCTTTGGTGTTAATCCCTTCACCCCCTCCTCCAGTGAATTGCCCTTCCACCCCTTCTGCACAGCGGTCGCTCTCTCCGTTGTTCCTCCTCGCCGCCGTCAGCCTGGCCTTGGCCCCGGTCGGTTACGCCCAGACCGCCCCGGCGCCGGCCGCCCCCGCGGTGATCGCCGGCAACGTGGCGGCGACCCCCGTCCCCAGCTTGAGCGGCACC
>DBCN01000127.1 GCA_002293065.1 Opitutia bacterium UBA957 | reverse complement strand
CGAGATGGCCTGCACGTTGGAGCCCGGGTTGGAGTGGCGGGCGTGGAGGACGACGAACGTGGGCAGGTCCTCGTTCATGCTGCCGAGGCCGTAGGAGAGCCAGGAACCAAGGGAGGCCTTCCCCGGCACCATGTTGCCGGTGTATGACAACATGTTGGCGGGCTCATGGTTGATCGCCTCCGTGTTCATCGTCTTGATGACGCAGATATCGTCGGCCATCTTGGCCGTGAACGGGAGTAGGTCGGAGATCCAGGTGCCGCCTTGGCCGTACTGCTTGAAGCCGAAGACCGAGGGAGCGACCGGGAACCGGGCCTGCCCCGAGGTCATCCCGGTGATCCGCTGGCCATTGCGGATGGACGCAGGGAGGTCTTCGTTGAAGCGCTTCGCGAGCTCGGGCTTCGGATCGAACATCTCGAACTGCGAGGGGGCCCCGATCATCGAGAGGTAGATGCAACGCTTCGCCTTGGCGGGGAAGTGCTGGGCGCCGGGCAGGCCGGCGGCCTGAGCCTGGCTGGCGAGGGACTTGCCAAGGAGCGAACCGAGGGCGATGCCGCCCAGGCCCATGGCGTTCTGGCGGAAGAACTGCCGACGGTTGAGGCGGAAGTTATGTTCGACGGCGTCGAAGGGATGCATGGCGGGATTATTTGTTGAGGGTTTCGTCGCGGTTGAACATCTGCGAACAGACGAGCGTCCATGCCGCCACCTCGTTGGGCGGCAGCTTGGGGTCGGCGGGTTTTTCGCCGGACTTCAGCAGCTTGACGGCCTCCGCAGGCTTGGCTGCGTAGTCCGCGCGGAAGGCCGCGAGGGACTTGGCGAAGATCTGGTGTTCCTTGGCGGTGGCCGGACGGGAAAGCAGGAGCAGGCTCAACTGGTCTATGCGGGCCGCGTCCGTGGGTTGTTCCTTGAGGAGTCGCTCGGCGAGGACGCGGGAGGCCTCGATGAACTGGACGTCGTTCATGAGGTTCAACGACTGCAGCGGGCTGTTGGAGCGCTCGCGGCGGGTGCAGAACACCTCGCGCGAGGTCGCGTCGAAATTGAGCATCATCGGGTGCGGGGCCGAGCGCTTGAGGAAGGTGTACATCGAGCGGCGGTAGAGCCCGTCGCCCTTGTCGGCCTTGTAGAAGCGCGTGTTGCTCTGCGTCATCGCCACATCGCTCCAGATGTTCTCCGGCTGATATGGACGGGCCGAGGGGCCGCCGACTTTCTTCACGAGCAGGCCCGCGGTGGAGAGCGCGAGGTCACGCACGATCTCCGCGTCGACGCGGTAGCGTGGGCCACGCGAGAGCAGGCGGTTCTTCGGGTCCTTCTCGAGCTTTTCGGGGGTCGTCACGCCCGACTGGCGGTACGTCTCCGAAAGCACGATGGCCCGGACCATGGCGCGTTGGTCCCACTTCTGGGCGACGAACTCGGTGGCCAGCCAGTCGAGCAACTCGGGGTGCGAGGGTTTGTCGCCCATGATGCCGACATTCTCCGTGGTCTCGGAGAGACCCGTGCCCATGAACTGATACCAGAGACGGTTCATCGTGACGCGGGCCGTCATCGGGTTGCGGCCATCGACGAGCCAACGGGCGAGGTCGAGGCGGTTCGCGGACTTACCTTCGACCTTCAAGGGCGGCAGCACGCGAGGCGTTCCGGCCGGGACGGTCTCGGCCGGTTGCGTGTATTCGCCGCGGATCAGGAGCTTGGCGGTGGCCGGCGTGGCGTTCTCCTTCATGATGAGCGTCATGGCGCCGCGGTTCTTGATGGCGTCGATCTCGGCCGTCGTGGACTTGATCTTGGCGAGGACGGACTGGTCGGACTTGTCGATGCGCTTGTCGTAGTAGCCGCGGAGCAGGGCGATCGTGGCGGCCGGAGCCTTGGCGCCTTCCTTGCCTAGCGCGGAACGCAGGGCGGGGACCTTGCCTAGGGTCGCGACATCGGCCGTCTCGACCGAAGCGGGAATGATGTTGGCGGAGACCAGGACGATGTCCGTGGCGCCGGCCTTGCTGCGCGTGCCGTAGCGGAAGGGCGTCTTCGTGCGGATGCTGGCGTTGGGCGGGAGGGTGTTGTTGTCGACGAGGTTCGCCTGCAGGTCGCCGTCGATGTAGAACTTCACGCCCTCGGCCTTGCCGGAGCCATCGTACGTCACGATGACTTCGACTTCCTTGTTCAGGGGGATGACGCCGGCGGAGCGCACCTTGAGCGCCTGTCCGGACCAGTTTTGGATGATGTGCATGGCGGGGTTGCCATTCTCGATCCAGAAATCCCATCCGCGGTAGCCATTGGCTTCATCCATCCGGCCGAGCACGGCGCCGTTGACCGTCTTGGTCATCTTGAGGCGCACCTGGACGGCCCAAGCCTGGTTCTTTTCGAAGTCACCGAGGTCGGCATGTTCAAAGGCCGAGGAGCCATCGAGCACGAAGCCCCCTTGGCGCTTGTTGTAAGCGGCCTTGCCGATGACCTTGGACTTGAGGGCCGGGCCCGTCGGGGCCTTGACCGTGAGCGGCGTGGCGGCATCGAACGACCAGCCCGCCGGAAGGTCCTTGCCGACGATGTCGGAGGGGTTGGCTTTCAGTCGCCAGGCGGCGAATTCCCTGTCCGCCTTGGCTTTGCGGGCGGCGTCTTCGGCCTTGAGGTTAGCCAGCGTGGCCTCCAATCCGGCCAACTTGGGGCGATCTTCGGGTTGAGGCACCAGCATGGACGGCGGGTGGTTGGCGTTGTTGCCGTCGAGCGCCGACATCGAGGTGTTCCGGAAGAACGCGGCCATCGCGTAGAACTCCTTTTGGCTGATCGGATCGAACTTGTGGTCATGGCAGGCCGCGCAACCGCTCGTCAGGCCCAGCCACACGGCGCCCAGGGTCTCCACTTGGTCCTTGGCGTAGTTCGTCATGACCTCTTCGGCGATGGCGCCGCCTTCACCGGTCGTCGGTAGGCATCGGTTGTAGCCGGTCGCGACGATCTGTTCGATGGTGGGGTTGGGCAGGAGGTCGCCGCCGATTTGTTCGATCGTGAAGCGGTCGAACGGCATGTTGGTCTTGAAGGCGTCGATGACCCAATCGCGGTAAGGGTAGATGTTGCGGATGTTGTCGATGTGGATGCCGTGCGTGTCGGCGTAACGGACCGCATCCAGCCAGTGGCGGGCCATCTGTTCGGCATGTTCATCCGTCTTCAGCAGTCGTTCCACCGCTTTGGCGTAGGCATCGGGCGAGCTGTCCGCCAAGTAGGCGCGCAACTCTTCCGGGGTGGGCGGTAGGCCGGTGAGATCGAGGTTAAGTCGGCGGAAGAGGCGCTCCTTGGCTTCCGGACCATTGGGCTTGAGGCCGTTCTGGGTGAGGCGGGCGATGATGAAGGCGTCGATGGGCGACTTGGCCCAGCCCGTCTTGTCGGTCGGCGGGACCGGCCGCTGCGGCGGCAGGAAGGCCCAGTGCTCCTCGTACTTCGCGCCTTCGTTGACCCAGCGGCGCAGGAGCTCGATTTCGGCGGGCTTCAGTTGCTTGTGGGATTCCGGCGGCGGCATCACCTCGTCGGGGTCCTTGTTCAGGATGCGCTGAATCAAGGGTGACTTGTCGGCGGCGCCCTTGAGGATGACCACGTCGCCGCTCTTCGCGGGTTGGAAGGCGAATTCGGGGCGATCGAGACGCAGCTTGGATTTGCGCGAGCCGGCGTCGGGTCCGTGGCAGTGGTAGCAATACTCGGAGAGGATGGGTTGGATGTCGCGGTTGAACGAGACGCCATCAGCGGCCACCGCGGCGAGCGGGGCCAGCACGAGCAAGGAAAGTCGGGACGACATGGTCAAGGGGTGAGACCAACCTAAGTGCCTGGGGGTTCCTTGCAACTATCCTAAATAAAAAACCCCTCAAACGAGGGGTTTTGCAGGAGGTAGCAGGAGAATTACTTTACAGGGGAATAATCCGTCGGCACGAGGAACTCGGACTTCACGCCATCCTTGATGGTCAGGGAGCCGCCGGCCTTCTTTTCGGAGGCTTCCTTGGCGGCGACCCAGGCCGGGTCGGTGCGGAAGGCGCCGAAGCTGGCCTGGGCGGCGTCCGCGGACTTGTGGGCCAGGAGGTAGATCAAGGTATTGCCGGCGACGAGGGGGGACTTGGCGCCTTTTTGTTCGGCGGCGAGGTTCCAGTAGCAGACGTTCGTCATGCCGTGCTTCTCGAAGAGCTTGACCGTGTGCTCGCGGAAGCGGCCGTTGAGGGCGTCGAGGCGGCCGGCTTCGGTCGTGTAGGTGCGGAGCTCGAAGACGCCTTGGCCGTAGGTCTTGGCTTGGGCGAGGTAGGAGTAGTCGGTCGCGGTGAGGAAGGCGGACTCGATCTTGGTGATCAGCTTGCCGTTGGCTTCGGAGGCCTTGGCGGCCGCCTTCCAATCCGGGTCGGCTTGGAAGGCCTTCCACGAAGCGTCGCGGGCGGCGCGGTTCGGGTAGGCGAGGAAGTAGACCAGCTTGTTTTCGGTGTTCTTCGTCGGGACGAAGTAGCCGAGGTTGGTCATGCCATGCTTGACGAAGAGCTTCAGCGTATGGTCGCGGAAGCGGGCGTTCAGCCCATCGAGTTTGCCCTCGGCGGCGTAGTAGACGCGCATCTCGAAGAGACGCGTGTCGGGTTCGGCGGCGATCGCGGTGGTCGCGAACAGGCCGAACGTGAGGAGGGAGAGGAGGGTTTTCATGGGAAGGTTACTTCTGGAGGAATTGGTCGACGTTCTCGCGGGTCACGACCTGGAAGGGAATCATGACTTCCTTTTCGTAAGGTTGCTTGGCGGCCATGAGGATCGCGGTGTCGATGGCGCCGCGGCCTTGGCCGGCGGCATCCTGGAAGACGGTCGCGTCGAGGCGGCCGGCCTTGACGGCGTCCAAGGCCTGCGCGATGGCGTCCACGCCGATGACGTAGACGTCCTTCTTCAGGCCGGCGCGTTCGAGGGCGAGGAGGGCGCCCATGGCCATTTCATCGTTGTGCGCGAAGATCGCCTGGAACTTGCCCTTGTGGGCTTGCAGCCAGTTTTCGGTCAAGGCCAACGCCTTGGCGCGGTCCCAGGAAGCCGTCTGGTGGTCAAGCAGCTTGAGGCCCGGGTATTTGGCCAGGACCTTGCGGGCGCCGGCGTCACGATGGATTTGCGCGGACTGCCCCATGATGCCGTGGATCATCAGCACGTTGCCTTGGCCCTTGAGCTGCTTCGCGATGGCTTCCATGGCCAGGATGCCCGCCTGCTCGTCGTCCGAACCGACGTAGCAATCGGGCGCGGCTTTGGTCAGGGAGTTGACGTTCACGACGGGAATCTTGGCCGCGCGGGCGCGGTCGATGGCCGGCGAGCTCGCCTCGACCTCGCACGGGTTGAGGATGATCACGTCGACCTTCTGCGAGATGAAGTTCTCGGTCTGGCTGATCTGCTTCTGGGCGTCGGCTTGGGCGTCGACGAAGACGAGCTTCACCCCACGCTCTTTCGCGCGGGCTTGGACGGCGTCGCCGAGGCGGGCGGTGTACTCGGCCGACTGGTCGCGGGAGGAATAGCCGACAAGCCATTCGCCCGGTTTACGGGCCTCGGCTTTTTTGCAGCCGACGATGAGGCCCGTGGCGAGGAGGGCGCAGGCGAGGCCGAAGGTGCCGGCGGCGGTGCGTGGGGTAAGGCGCATGCCCCCCTTTTTAGGAACGGGCCTGACGTCGGTCGAGCCAAACCGCTCCGACGATGATGACGCCCTTGATCACGGCTTGGTAGTAGGACGAGACGCTGAGGAGGTCTAAGCCGTTGTTGATGACCCCGATCAGCAGAACGCCCAAGACCGTGCCCAAGACGCTGCCGACCCCGCCAGAGAGGCTGGTCCCCCCGATGACCACGGCGGCGATGGCATCGAGCTCGTAAGCCTGGCCGGCGTTGGGTTGGCCGGTGGTGATCCGGGCGGCCAGGACGACCCCCGCCAGGCCGGTGAGGAGCCCGCAGAGGCCGTAGGCGAAGAGTTTGACCTGGGGGACCGAGACGCCGGCGGCACGGGCGGCCTGTTCGTTGCCGCCGACCGCGTAGAGGTGTCGGCCGAGCCGGAAGCGGCCAAGGAACAGCCACGACAAGCCTGCGACCAGCGCAAAGCAGAGCAACGGAATCGGGAGCGGACCGAGGTCACCCGAGAGGTTCGTGAGGGCGGGAGACATGTCGGCCACGGGCTTGCCGCCGCTAATGATCAAGGCCAACCCCCGAGCCACGGTCATCATCCCCAGCGTCACGATGAAAGGTGCGATGCCGCCACGGGTGACCAGCACGCCATTCAGCAGACCGCAGAGCACGCCGGTGAGCAGCCCCATGCCGATGGGGACGAAGAGCGGATGATCGCCCGGGTGGGCGAAGAGCGCGCAGACGACGCCGCTGAGGGCGACGACGGAGCCCAGGGAGAGGTCGACGCCACCAGTGAGCAGCACGAAAGTCACGCCGACGGCGAGGATGCCGTTGATGGAAATCTGGCGGGCGACGTTGGTGAGGTTCGAGGCGGTCGCAAAACTATCGGTCAGCACGGACAGCAGTCCGGCGATGACGAACAGCACCGCGACGATGCCGAGGCGGTGCAGGAGGTTGCGGTCGAGGGTGGGGGGCGTGAGGGCGGTCATCGGGGCATGGCGTGGCGGAGGATTTCCTCCTGGTTGGTCTGGCGTGGGTCGAGTTCGGCGGCGAGTTCGCCTTGTCGCAGGACAAGGATACGGTGGGTCAGCGAAAGGATTTCGGGGAGTTCGGATGAAACCAAGAGCACGGCCGTGCCTTGGGCGGAGAGCCGTCCGATGAGCGCGTAGATCTCCGCCTTGGCGCCGATGTCGATGCCGCGCGTGGGCTCATCGAGGATCAGGATCGCCGGTCGGTTGAGGAGGGCGCGGGCGAGCAGGACCTTTTGTTGGTTGCCGCCGCTCAGCTCACGGATGGCTTGATGGGGGCTGCTGGCTTTGATGGCGAAATCCGTCGTCGCGGCCTGCGTGGCGCTGCGTTCGGCGGCGGCGTCGATGATCGGGCCGCGGCTGAACGAAGGGAGCGCGGCGAGGGTCAGGTTATGCTCGACGCTCAGCGCGGGGATGATGCCCAAACCTTTCCGGTCTTCGGTGACCATCCCGATGCCGGCCGCGATGGCGTCGGCGGGGCAGGTGACGTGGGTCGGGGTACCCCGGAGGCAGATTTCGCCGGAAGTTGCTGGCGCGAGCCCGCCGATGGCGCTGACCACTTCGGTGCGGCCGGCGCCCATGAGCCCGGCGAGTCCGAGCACTTCGCCACGGCGCAGCGTGAAGGAGATTTGCCGGAAGGCGGGCGCGCGGGTCAGGGCGCGGACTTCGAGGATGACTTCGCCGGGCGTGGTGGTCACCGGCGGGAAGATCTGCGTGAGCTCGCGTCCGACCATGTGGGCGATGAGGGAGTCGGGCGAAAACTCGATCGCCGCCTTGGTGCCGACCCATTTGCCGTCGCGGAGCACGGAGATGCGGTCGGCCACACGGAAGACCTCATCCATCTTGTGCGTCGTGTAGACCACGGCGACGCCGCGTCGGCGGAGCGTCGTGATGGCCTTGAACAACGCGGCGACCTCGTGGTCGGAGAGGGCCGCCGTCGGTTCGTCCATCAGGATGACGTCGGCTTGGCGGGCCAAAGCCTTGGCGATTTCGACCACCTGCATCTGCGCCACGGACAAGCGCCGCATCGGCTGGTGGGTGTCGAGGTCCGTGTTCAGTTCCTTCAGCCAGGATCGGGCTTGGCGATGCAGTTCGGCGCGGTCGACCCAGCCGAGCGCGTTGACCGGCTCCATGCCGAGCAGGAGGTTCTCCGCGACATTGAGGTCAGGGATGGGCATCAACTCCTGGTGGACCATCGCGATGCCTTGGGAGAGCGCGTCGTCGGGGGAATCGAAGCGCACCGGCTGGCCGCGCCATTCGATGGTGCCGCCGTCCGGCGGATAGAGCCCCGCCAACATCTTCATCAACGTCGATTTCCCGGCCCCATTTTCGCCCATGAGCGCGTGCACCTCGCCGGGGTGGAAATCGATGGTGGCCTCCTGCAGAACGGACAGACCGCCGAAGGTCTTGGTCAGTTGGCAGGCGCGGAGCATGGGGCTTTACTTCGCCAACTGGGCGCCGGGTGGGATGTCGCCGGCCACTTCCTTGGGCCAAGCCGTCAGCGGGCGGATCTCAAGGCGGCGATAGTCGCATTCGGCGGCTTCGGACTGGATCTGTAATTTGCCGGCCTTGAGCGGGATATCCTGCTCCGAGCCCTTTTCGCGGTAGCGCGAATTGAGGATGACGTTCACGGTGCGGCCGTTCAGGCGGAACACCGCGTTGCCGTTCAGCGAGTAGACCTCGAGGACGTTCCATTCGCCCGAAGGCTTTTCTTGGTAATCGGTCCCGTGCCAGACACGGTTCTTCATCATGCGCACCGGGGCTTTCGGATCGTAGACCACGGTCTTGCCTTCGTCGCGGGCGGGGACGTCGATGATCGCGCCGGCGATGGGCCACCAATCCCCCGTGTCGCCTTCCTGCACTTGGTATTCCTGGCTGCGCATCCAGTTCTTGCCGCCGGCGCCATGTTCGCCGATGCAGTGGAAGAGGATGCCGTTGTCGCGCACCGCGTTGAGGCGTGGTTCCCACTTCTTCGTACCCCAACGCTGTTGCGTGCGGAGGTGGAAGTTGTCGAAGGACTTGAGGGACGTCAGGCCACCGAAGACCTGGCCCGTGATATGGAGGACAGGTTCGCCGTCGACGAGCTTCGCCGTGTAGACGCCGAGCGGGTCGCGGTTGAGGCCGAGCACGGGGTCTTCCTTGGGCGTGGCGCCACGGGTGTAGCCCGGCACCTCATAGGCGCGATGCGGCACGCCGAGCCACTTCTCCCATTGCGATAATTTCTCGTCGAGCAACGGGGTGAACGCCGGCTCGGCGGCGAAACCGGTGGCGGCAAGGCCGCAGAGCAGGAACAAGGCGCGCATCGTGGCTAGGTTTAGCGGACGTCGCGCCAGAGCCACTTGAGGGCTTCCGGCATGAGCATGCCGCCATGGCGGCCGTCGTGCGAGCCTTCGCCCATCACGAACTGATAGTCGTAGCCCTTGGCCTTCCACGCATCGGCCATCTTCTGGTTCGCTTCCGGCCAGGAACCGAACTGGTTATTGAGGTCATTGGTGCCGTCCTGGGAGAAGATACGGATGTCCTTCTTCGGGCTATCCATGACCATCTGGGGGAACTGGTTGCCGCCGCGGATATTGGTGAAGCTGCCGATGGTCGTGAACACCTTGCTGAAGGCATCGGGACGTTGCCAAGCGGCGTTGAAGGCGCAGATGCCGCCCGACGAAGCCCCGGCGATGGCGCGACGCTTGGGGTCCTTGGAGATCTTGTAGCCCTTGGACTCGACGAGCGGGATCATCTCCTCGAGGAGGAACGTCACGTACTTGTCGGTGACGCTGTCGTACTCGAAGGAGCGGTTCGACTTACCGAGCGGCTTGCCATCCTTGCCCTTGCCGGTGGGATTGTTCTTGTCCGGCGCGAAACCGGGATTGATGAAGACCGCGATGGTCACGGGCATCTTGCCTTCCGCGATGAGGTTGTCGAAGACCGTCGCGACGCGCCAGTTGCCCTTGGGTCCGGTGTAGCCCATGCCGTCTTGGAAGACCATGAGGCAGGCCTCTTTCTTGCCGTCGTATTGTTGGGGGACGTAAATGGCCCAGTCGCGACCGTAACCGGGGAAGGTCTTGGAGTCCTCGAGGTGGAACTTGGTGACCGAGCCCTTGGGCACCTTGGCCTTCTCCTGGGAGTCGGGTCCGAGGACGTACTGTGCGTTCCAGTCCTTGCCGGGCGCGGCCTTGGCGTTCGCCTTAGGCGCGGCGGTCTGGGCGGTGGCCACGGCGGCCAGCCCGGCGAGGAAGCAGGGTAGGAAGATGCGAAGGGAACTCATGGGGGTCTGGTCAATGAAGCAGAGCCCTCAAGGGTGACAAGCCCAAGTGCCTTACTTCGTCGGCTCTTGGCCGATTTTTCGCAGGTGCCAGACTTCCGGGAACCGCCAGTGGGTGAGGCCCATGACGCCGAAGGTCGCCAAGCCCCCGAAGACCACCGAATTGACCGTCCCCAGGAGCCGGGCGGCCAAGCCCGACTCGGCCATGCCTAATTCATTGGAGCAACCGATGAAGACGGCCGTCACCGCGGAGACTCGGCCCATCATTTCGGGCGGGACGGTCGTTTGCAGGATGGTTTGGCGGATGATGACGTTCACCGCATCCGCTGCGCCTGAGATGAGCAGGAACAGGAACGAAAAAATGAAGGCCGCCTGGAGGCCGAGCCCGAGCGCGCTCGCGAGCGGGATCGAAAGCCCGAAGCCGATGATGCAGAGACCGAAGACCGCGAAGGACGCATAGAGCGCGGGGCCGGCCCGCTCCAAGGGCGGCCGAATGAGCAGGTAAATCGACATGACGACCGCGCCCATCGAAGTCGCGGCGCGGAGAAGACCAAAACCTAACTCGTTCACCCCGAGCATCTGCGCAAAGATCGGCAGCAGCGCGACGGCACCACCCAGGAGCACCGCGAACAAATCCATCGTGAACGCGCCGAGCATGACGCGATGGCTGCACATGAAGCGAATTCCGGCGGATAGGCTTTGGAGGATGGGCTCGGGCGTGCGCGACTGCAGGAGCTGCGTCGGCTTCAGCAGGCAGGTGGCCACGAGTGAGCCGACAAAGCAGAACAACATCAGGCCGTAAGTCAGCGGCTCGCCGCCCAGCCAGAGCAGCAGGCCCGCGAGCCCCGGGCCGATGACGCAGGCCAGTTCGAAGAGCGTGTTGCGCCAGCGGACGCCGCTCGGGA
>DBCN01000089.1:6293-13730 GCA_002293065.1 Opitutia bacterium UBA957 | reverse complement strand
GGCTTAGGCGTCCTTGCGGGCGTCGAGGTCCATCCAGCGTTCCACGGCCTGAGCGTGTTCGGCTTCGGCGGCGTGGAGGCGCTTCTGGAGTTCCGCGGCCTTGGCGCCGCCATCCTTGTAGATTTCGGGGTCGCCCAACTGCACGCTGAGGGTGGCTTGCTCGGCTTCGAGTTGTTCGATCTTGGCAGGTAGGGTCTCAAGGTCCTTGCGTTCCTTGTTGTTCAGTTTGGCGCCAGCAGCGGTGCTCGCTGCCTTGGCCGCGGCGGGCTTCGGGGCGGACTGCAGGGCGGCGGCGGTGCGCTTCGCCACGGCGATGCGGGCCAACTCATTCCGCCAATCGGTGTAGCCACCCGCGTGTTCGGTGACGATGCCGTTGCCCTCGAAGACGAGGGTGCTGGTCACGACGTTGTCGAGGAAGGCGCGGTCGTGGGAGACGACGATGAGCGTCCCGGCGTAGTCGACCAAGATGTCTTCCAGGACATCGAGGGTTTCGGCGTCCAAGTCGTTGGTCGGTTCGTCGAGCACCAGCACGTTGGCGGGCTTGGTGAAGAGACGGGCGAGGAGGAGGCGATTCCGTTCGCCGCCCGAGAGGACCTTGGCCTTGGAGCGGGCGCGGGTCGGGTCGAAGAGGAAGTCCTGCAGGTAACTGATGACGTGGCGCGAGCGGCCTTGGACTTCCACGCTATCGGAATCCCCGGCGATGTTCTCGGCGACGGTCTTGGAGTCGTCGATCTGCTCGCGCATCTGGTCGAAGTACACGACCTCGAGCTTCGTGCCGAACTTCAGGTTGCCGCTGGTGGGCGTGAGCTGTCCGAGAAGCATCTTCACCAGGGTCGTCTTGCCGGCCCCATTCGGGCCGATGAGTCCGATCTTATCCCCGCGGGTCAGCGTCATGCTGAAATCCCGGATGATGGGATGGCCGCCGGGGTAGGCGAAGGCGATGTTCTCGGCCTCGACCACGCGCACGCCGGAGCGTTCGGCTTCGCTGATTTCCATCTTGGCAGAACCGGTGGCCGAACGCATGTTGCCGCGTTGGGCGCGCATGACCTTCAGGGCTTCCATGCGGGCGTTGGATTTGGTGCGCCGGGCGCCGGGGCTCCGGCGGGACCAAGCTTCTTCCTGGCCGAGTTTCTTGTCGAAGGCGGCCCGTTGACGTTCTTCCGCGACGAAGAGCTCCTCCTTGCGGACGAGGTAGGTGTCGTAGTCGCAGGACCAGCTGGTGAGCTTGCCGCGGTCGAGTTCGATGATGCGGTTGGCCATGCGACGCAGGAAGGCGCGGTCGTGCGTGACGAACAACAAGGGGATCTTTTCTTCGAGCAGGAATTCCTCCATCCAGAGGATCGAGTCGAGGTCGAGGTGGTTGGTCGGCTCGTCGAGCAGCAGCAGGCCGGGCTTGGCGGCGAGGGCCTTGGCCAGCAGGCAGCGGCGCTTAAGGCCTCCCGAGAGGTCGTTGAAGGCCCGGTCCTCAGGCAAGCCGAGGCGGGCGATCAAGTCGTCGACGCGGATGTCCTTTTCCCAATCTTCGGAGATGTCGTCTGCGCGCAGGCCGGAGGTCACGATATCGCGGACGTTGCCGGGGAGGTCTTCGGGGATTTCCTGGGTCAGGCGCGCGATGCAGACGCCGTCGGGCTGGGTGACGGTGCCCGAGTCGGGCGGGTTTTCGCCGGCCGCGATGCGCATGAGCGTGGACTTGCCGGCCCCGTTACGGCCGAGCAGGCAGATGCGTTCACCTTCCTCGATCTGGAGGTTGAGGTGGTCGAGAACGGGTGGGCCGCCGAAACCGACGTAGACGTCGAGCAGACTGAGTAAAGCCATGTCGCGGAGAACTGAGCGACCGAGGCGTGGGAGGCGAGTCAAATGGGCGGTGTCGGGGGTGGTGGCGGGGCGCCGAAATCGGCGTTTCGCTTGGTTTTTCGGCCGGTTGGGGCGGAATGTCCTTCCTTCCCCAGCATCCTTTCGCTCAAATCGAAGCAACCCTTCGCCATGCGTCCGCTTCTGCTGCTTTTGTTCGCCACCGCCGTCTTCGCCGATGGGCCCAAGGATAATGTCGCCGAAGCGGTTCGGCCGATCCCCCCGCCCGGTGTGCCGGTGCCCGAGGCGGACAAGAAAGCCATCCAGCAGGGCGTGATCGAGTTGCGCGTGGCCATCGACAACGCCGCCAAGGCCCAGGCCAAGAACCCGCGTTTGGCGGAGCTCCTGCCGGATGTGGAGATCTTCCATAAGGCCGTCGATTGGGCGGTCCGCTACAACGAGTTCTTCAAGAACACCGAATTCAGGACGGCCCATGAACTCATCGCCGAAGGCAAGGCCCGCGCCGCTGCCTTCGCTCAGGGCGAAGCCCCGTGGACGACGCAGAAGGGCCCGGTCGTCCGCGCCTACCGCTCCCGGATCGATGGTTCGATCCAGCCTTATGGCATGGTCGTGCCGGAATCCTATGTCGGCGCGCCGCTGCGCCTTGATTTTTGGTGTCACGGGCGAGCCGAAACCCTGAGCGAGCTCAGCTTCCTCCAGGACCGCCGCAAGAGCGTCGGTCAGGTCCCCGCGACCAACCGCTTCGTCCTGCACCCCTATGGCCGCTATTGTTGCGCCAACAAGTTCGCCGGCGAAATCGACCTGTGGGAGGCCTATGAGCACGCCCGTAAGTCCTACGCCATCGACGAAAACCGCCTCTTCATCCGCGGTTTCAGCATGGGGGGCGCGGCGGTCTGGCAGTTCGGGGCGCACTACACCGACCGCTGGTGCGCGATCAATCCCGGTGCAGGCTTCGCCGAGACCCCGCAGTTCCTGAACGTCTTCCAATCCGAAGACGTCTCCAAGATTCCCGCGTATCAGCAGGCCCTCTGGTCCTGGTATAACGCCACGGACGTCGCCGCCAACTTCGCCAACGCCCCGACCATCGCCTACAGCGGCGAGCTCGACAAGCAGAAGCAGGCCGCCGACATCATGGCCAAGCATCTCTTGGCCGAGAACATCGACCTCGTCCACATCATCGGGCCGCAGACCGCGCATAAGATCCACCCCGATTCCTTCGCGGAGATGGAACGTCGCTTGGAGGCGATTGCGGTCAAGGGCCGTAACCCGACCCCGACCGAGGTCAGCTTCGTCACTTATTTCCTCCGCTATAACCGCATGCACTGGGTCCAGGTGGATCGGATGGAGACCCACTGGGAGGCCGCCCGCGTCGTGGCGGAAATCGCCGGCAAGGAGCAGGCTGTGACCGTGAAGACCAACAATGTCGCGGCCCTGACCCTCGACATGGCTTCGGGGCAGGCTCCCTTTGACGTGCGCGAGAAGGTGGTGATCCGCATCGACGGCCAAGATGTCGACGGCCCGCGTCCGTCCTCCGATCGTTCCTGGAAGGCCACCTTGACCCATAGCAAGGGGCGTTGGACTTTGGTGAAGGCCCTGCCGGCGGCGGGCTTGGTCAAGAAGCACGGACTTTCGGGCCCGATTGACGACGCCTTCATGGACGCGTTCCTCTTCGTGTCGCCCTCCGGGAAGCCCTTGAACGAGAAGGCCGGTGCTTGGGTGAAGTCCGAACTGGAGCGCGCTTCTTGGGAGTGGCGCCGGCAGTTCCGCGGGTTCGCTCCCGTGAAGCTCGACAAGGACGTGAAGGAGGAAGACATCGCCGCGCATAACCTCGTGCTCTGGGGCGATCCGCAGAGCAACGCGCTCCTCGCCCGCGTCGTCGCCCAACTCCCGATCCAGTGGACCGCCGATAAGCTCGTCGTGAACGGCAAGACCTACGCCGCCACCGACCACGCGCCGATCCTGGTCTATCCCAATCCGTTGAATCCGCAAAAATACGTCGTGATCAACAGTTCCTTCACGTACCGCGAATACGACTACCTCAACAATGCCCGGCAGGTGCCGAAGCTACCCGATTGGGCCGTGGTGGATCTCGGTACCCCGCCCAATGCGCAGAAGCCCGGGAACATCGTCGACGCCGGCTTCTTCAACGAAGCCTGGGAGTATCGCGGGAACTAAGCCTATCGGGCGGCCGGCTTGGGCGCACCCAAGGTCTGCACGATCGCCACGCCGACCAGCGTAAGCACGCCACCCGTCAGCGCGGCGGCGGCGGGCTTTTCGGCGAGGATGGCCCAGCTGAAGAGGACCGAAAACAGCGGGATCACGTAGACGGAGCCCATGACCACGGTCATCGGGAGGCGTTGCAGGACCCACGCCCAGAGGGTGTAGCAGAGGGCGGCCGGGACGACCCCAAGGAAGAGTAGGTGGCCCCAAGCGGGGCCGGAGAGGCGACCGGCGGTGCCGAGCGGATCTTGGGCGAAGGGCAGCAGGCCGAGCGTGCCGCACCAGATGGCCCAGGTGGTCACGTCGATGGCGGAGTAGCGCTTGGTCAGGGCTTTGCTCAGGAGCGTCTGCACGGCCGCGCAGACCGCCGAACCGAAGATGAAAGCCGTGCCTTGGTTGAGGGTCAGGCCATGGTCGAACGCGCCCGAAGTGAAGGCGACGCCGAGCATGGAGACGAAGATGCCGAGCCAGGCGAAGGGCGTGACCCGCTCGCGCCCGGTGAGCACGCCGAACAGCACGACCAAGATGGGCACGCAGGAGATGAGCATCGAGCCGGTGCCGGCGTCGACGGTGCGTTCGCCGAAATTGATGCCGAGGTTGTAGAGGGTGAACCCGAAGAGACCCAGCAGGGCGATCAGCGGCACATCGCCGAGCGCGGGGAGGGGACGCCCGCGGAAAACCCACAAGGCCGACATCACCGCCGAAGCGATGAGGTAGCGGAGGGCGCCGAGTTCGCCCGCGCCGACTTCATGGACGATGGCGCGGACGTTGACCCACGACATGCCCCACGCGACAAGGTTGAAGCCCATCGCGACGTAAACCCAGCGGAGCGAAACGGCGGGGGCTGGCGGGTTCGGGGCGCTCACTTGCTGGCAGGCTTCTGCCCCGCGTAGGCCGTAAAGCCCGCTTCGATGGCGAGTTTGGCATCCTTCGGCTTCAGGAAGGCGACTTTCGGAAGGCTGCCGTCGGCTTGGCGCGGCCCGATCAGCACGGACTCATCGAGGCTCTCGAAGGAGGCGTCCGTGAACTTCTTCTCCGTGGCGAAGGCGTTGGCCTTGAGTTCGCACTGGGCGACGTTGAGTTTGGTCACGTCGCGGATGCCGCGGTAGCTGAGGTTACCCACGATGCGGTGGCCCACGCCATCGATGTCCGCGGAGTTATCCGGTGGGCGCATGAGGAAGTTGTAGTCGTTGGAGTTCCGGTAGGCCGAGTTGTACGACCAGTCGCCGCCGATGAGGTGGTGGTTGGCGTAGAAGCCGCTGGCCTTGTTGCGGACCGCCAGACACCCCTCGGTGACGTGGCGCGGGGCGGGGACGGGGACGGGCTGCGGCGGCGTATTGCCGTAGCCCCCGATCTTGAAGCCATTACCGTCGCCGCGCTTTTCGAACTTGGGCCCATAGCCGTTGTACAGCGCCCAGCAGTTTTCGAAGCGCACGCTTTCTCGGGAGGAGATGCAGTCGTAGCCGTCGTCGCTGTTGAACCAAGCGCGGCAACCTCGGAAGATGTTGTTCGTCGCGCCCTTGGAGGGGTGGCCGCCGAAGCCGTCGACATTACCCCCGCGACCATCCTCGGACGTGTAGTCGAAATTGTTGTACGCGTCGCAATTCAGGAAGAGGTTGTCGGACCCATCCAACGCGTAGATGCCGATGGCTTGGCTGTCGTGGAGGCTGAGCCGTTCGAAGACGTTGTGGCTCCCGTGGTTCTCGACGTTGCAGGATTGCCCGTGCCCCTTGAAGTTCACCTGGGTGCCCGTGACCTCGAAGCCACGGAAGTGCAGCCAGGAGCCCATGACTTGAAACGCGTTGATGCGGCGGTTCGGGGGCTTCACTTCGGAGCAATCGAAGATGGGCTTCTCATCCTGGTAGGCCCAGTAGCGGATGGGCTGACCGGCTTTCCCGCTTTTGTTGAAGTAATGGATGTAAATCCAGGCCCGCTGGGCGCGGGCAAACTTGTCGGGCTTGGCTTTGTAGGTGCCGCCGCGGATCCAGACCGTGTCGCCCGGGACGGCGAGGTCCTGGGCTTTCATCAGCGACGCCAACGGCTTGTCGATCGTGCCCACCTGCTCATCCGAGCCATCGGGCGCCACGAACAGTTCCTTTGCATCGAGGCGGGCGCCGACGCACAGCCCGAAGGCCAAGGAAAGGAAAGCGCACAAACGCATCGGCCTACAAAAGACCCAACCCGGCCGAGGGCAAGCCTCCCTCGTCCCGCCGGCTACTTCTTCGCCTGCATCAGGGCGATGAGCTGCTGGGCGCAGGCTTGGGCGAAGGCCGGGCTGTTGATCTCTTCGGCGAACTCGCGGACCGGTACGCGGGCGTGCTGCTTCAAGGCGCTGAACAAGGCTTGGTCCGCCGCGGCGTCGTGGAAGGGTTTGCCCTCGGCGCTGATGACGCTGATGGCCTTGGTCGGGAGCATGATGACCGCGCCCGCGGTGTAGGCGTTGGCCTTCTCCGCCACGATGCGGCCGAGTTCGGCGCACTCCGCGGCGGTCGTGCGCATGAGCGTGACCTGCGGGTTGTGGATGTAGAAGTTGCGGCCAGAGAACTTCGCGGGAATCGAAGCCTGCTCACCAAAGTTGACCATATCGAGGCAGCCAGGACCCACGACGACGGGAACGTTGGCTTTCACCGCGGCGTCCATGCGTTCCGGGCCGGCATTTAGGACGCCACCCACGAGTTCATCGGCCCACTCGGTCGTGGTCAGGTCGAGCACACCCGAAACGATGCCGCTCTCGATGACGGATTCCATGATGCGCCCACCGGCACCCGTAGCCGCGAAGACGAGGACTTCGTAGCCCGCCGCTTCGAGGACCTTCTTGGCTTCGGTGACGCAGGCGGTGGTATTACCAAACATGCTCGCGACGACCAAGGGACGCGCGGAGTCGATGACGGGTTCGGACTCAACCATCCCGCAGATGGCACCGGCGGCGCGGGTGAAGATGACGCGGGAGAGGCGGTTGAGGCCGGCGACATCGGCGATGCTCGGCATCATGGTGATGTCCTTGGTGCCGAGGTAAGGCGCGACGTTGCCGGCGGCGAGGGTCGAGACCATGAGCTTCGGGAAGCCCAAGGGGAGGGCGCGCATCGCGGCCGTCCCGATGGCCGTGCCACCGCCACCGCCGAGGGAGAGGATGCCGTGGATCCGTCCTTCCGCCGCGAGCTTGGCGACCAGGGCAGGTGCGGCCTTGGTCATGGCGACCACGCATTCCCCGCGGTCCTTGCGGGCGAGCAGGGCAGGCAGGTCGATTCCGGCGGCCGCCGCGACCTGCTCGCGGGTGATGTCCGGCTGCACCGTTGCGGGGCCGCCCGTGCCGACGTCGATCAGCAAGGGCTTGTGCCCGCGGGCGGCGATGAGCCCGGCGACAAAAGCATGTTCCTCACCCTTGGAATCGAGGGTGCCGAGTAC
>DBCN01000089.1:5409-6188 GCA_002293065.1 Opitutia bacterium UBA957 | reverse complement strand
TGCTCGACGGCCATGCGTTCCAAGCTCGAGGCCCCGACGAACCCATCGGTGTCGGTGTGCTCGTTGATGAAGGCGGCGTCTTCCGGCGTGTTGATCGGGCCACCATGGCTGAGGAAGATGAGGTCCTTGCGGACGGACTTGGCGGCGTCGATGATGCCCTGGGTGATCTTGGCGGCTTCCGGCAGGCTCATCGTGGCGTTGGTCACGCCGATCGAACCGCCGACCGTGGTGCCCACGTGGGCGATGATGACGTCGGCGCCGGCTTCCGCCATGGCGAGGGATTCTTCGGGCGAACCGACGTAGACGATGGTGAACATCTCCATCTTGCGGGCGAGGGCGACGGTCTCGAATTCCTTCTTCACGCTCATGCCGGTCTCTTCGAGGATCTGGCGGAACTTGCCGTCGATGATGGTGTGGGTCGGGAAGTTGTTGATGCCCGAGAAGCCCATGTCCTTCACCTTGCCGAGCCAATGCCACATGCGGCGACGCGGGTCGGTGGCGTGGACGCCGCAGATGACGGGGATTTCTTCGACGACGGGAAGGACTTCGTATTCGCCGATTTCCATGGCAACGGCGTTGGCGTCACCATAGGCCATCATGCCGGCGGTCGAACCGTGGCCGGCCATGCGGAAGCGGCCCGAATTGTAGACGATGACGAGGTCGGCGCCGCCGCGCTCGATGAACTTCGCGCTGATGCCCGTGCCGGCGCCGGCGGCGATGATCGCCTTGCCCTTGGACATCGTGTCGCGGAGGCGTTCGATGACTTCGGTGCGGGTGTA
>DBCN01000089.1:0-5335 GCA_002293065.1 Opitutia bacterium UBA957 | reverse complement strand
AAAGGGAGGTGAGGTGAAAATGTGCGTTCTGCGGTGGTCGGCAAGAATGGGTTGCTCGGCTCGGACGCGGGGGTATTCAAGGGGTGTGGTGCCTGACCGCCAATCAAATACCCCTTTCGAGACGCAACTCCGTCACCTTGAAACGGACATCGAGAACCCGCGTTCCAAGCGGATGTCGGTCGTCAGCGCGGAGGTGCGTGACCCGCGTCCGTGGGTGCAGGATTCGCCACGCTGCGCCGAACTCTCGCACTTCGAAATCAGCCACGTGGGTACGGCGGAGATGATCCCGCCGTATTCGATCGTCCGGCGCCAGCAGAGTGGGGCCTTCTTCATGGCCTGCCTGTCCGGGCAGGGGGAGGTCTACGTGGACGGCCGTTGGCGTAAGCTGGCCGCGGGGCAGGCCTGCCTCCTGCCTTCGGGCATCCAAAACTCCTTCCGCATCGGTCGCGGCAAGCACTGGGCCTTCTGCTGGGTGCGTTTCGGCAGCGGGGTGAAGTCGCGCACCATCTTTCGCGCCAGCTCGCCCGTGCAGGCGGCCTTTGATGGCGCCCCCTTGCACGCCGCCATCCTCGGACTGCGGGCCGAATTGCAGGGCGAGGGGCTTTCCCGCCGCAACTACCAGTGGATCGAGCTCATCTACGATTACGTGAAGGCCTTCGCGGGCAGCTTCCGCGGGGATGAACGGGTGCAGCGTCTCTGGGAGCAGGTGAACCAGCGCCTCGATTATGCGTGGGATGCCAAGGCTTTGGTGCGCGAATCGCATTTGAGTTTCGAACACCTGCGGCGGCTGTGCCTGCGCGAGATTGGCCGGACCCCGATGAGCCACCTGACGCACCTGCGGATCCAACAGGCGGTCCGCTTGATTTCCGAAACCGACGAGAAGTTGACCGAGATCGCCCGGCAGGTCGGGTTCGCCAACGGCAATAGCTTCGCCGCGGCTTTCAAGAAATGCACCGGCCACCCCCCGTCCCAGTTCCGCCTGGGGGCAGGGGCGGGTCGTTCGAAGTAATATTTCCATCATAAATGTGGATTTGGGGGTGGTTGGGTTGCACCCGGAAAGGAAGCAAAGGGTTGAAGGCTGGAAAGCAGGGGGGTAATTTAGGCCATCCCCGTCCCTCCCCATGTTCCGTTTCCTCCTTCTGTTCACGGCTGCCTTCGTTTCGGCCGCCCCGCTGCGCGTCTTGGTCGTCAGCGATAATGATCAAGCGACCCGCGGTACCGTCGCCTACCTGACCAAGGGTGGGGCGCAGGTCGCGCAGGCGCCCGTCGCTTCCGCCGCGGCCTTGGCCAAGGCCGACGTGGTCGTCCTTTATCAATCCAAGTTCGCCGCCTATTCGGCCGACGCCCAGCAGGCGCTCGGTGCCTTCGCCAAGCGCGGTGGTGGCGTCGTCGCCGTGCACGGCGCGGTGGCCGCGGGTAACGCCGAGTTCGGCAAGTCGGTCTTCGGCGGCGCCTGGACGGGCGAGAGCCAGAAGTTCGCGAACAACATGCTGCTCTGCCTCCGTACGGATGCGCACCCGTTGACGATTTCGGCTTCCACCTTCGATATCCAGGACGACACGGTCTACGACCTGGCCCTCCATGAGAACATCTTCGTCCTTGGTTCCGCCTTCACGCCGAAGGTCACCAACGACCGCCGTAAATCCACGGAGGCGAGGGACCGCGCTTCCATCTACGACATCCAGCCGCAGCTCTGGGTCTATGAAGCCAGCGACCACCGGGCGGCCGTGTTCTTGGCGGGGGCGAATGCCGGCACCTTGGATCATGTCAGCTTCCGCACCTTCATCGCCCGCGCCACCGCTTGGACGGCGAAGCGTCCGTCGACCGATGAGCTTTGCGCGAAGTCCGACCTGGAGGATGTGCGCTACCCGACGGGCGGCCCCCGCCGTGGTCCCGATGCCGTGGCCCAGTTCAAGCTGCAGCCGGGCTTCAAGGTCAGCGTCCTCGCCACCGAGCCACTCATCAACAAGCCCATCGCCATGCAGTGGGACGAACGCGGTCGTCTTTGGGTTGCCGAAACCCCGGAATACCCGAACGGTCGCCGCCCCCTCAATGCCGAAGCCTGGAAGGAAGGCGGCGTGCTGGCTCCCGGCAATTACGACCGCCCGGCGCAAGACAAGATCAGCGTCATGGTCTCCTCGAAGCAGGACGGCATCTTCGACCAGAAGGTCATCTTCCATGAAGGCCTCGAATTGATCACGGGTTTTTGCATCTACAAGGACGGCGTGATCGTCGTCGCCCAGAAACACATCGTCTGGCTGCGTGACACCAACGGGGACGGCAAGGCCGACAAGGAAGAGATCCTCTTCGGTGGTTTCACGCCGGGCGATACCCACTTCGTGGCCAACCACTTCATCGTCGCGCCCGATGGCTGGATCTACGCTTCCAATGGCGGCGGCGGTACCGCCACGCACGCCAAGACCGGCGAAGCGATGGCACGCCTGTCTCCGGGTACTTTCCGCTTCAAGCCCGATGGTTCCGCCATCGAGCAGGTCGCCTCTTTGGGTGGTAACAGCTTCGGCAACGAAGTCACCAGCGACATGGAGCTGTTCCATGGCAAGGCCACGAACGGCAACCCGATCCAGCACGTCGTCCTGCCGGAGACCATCCTCGCCAAGGTGCCGGGCACGACCGCCAAGGCCTTCAACTCGGTCAACCCTGGTCGCCCGGTCTTCCGCAAGGATCTGCCGGACCGCGCCCCGTTGCTCCAGATCGACCAAGTCGGCCGCTATACCGCCGCTTGTGCGACGCCGGTCTATGAAGACGGCGCTTGGCCCAAGGAATACAACGGCACGGTCTTCGTCACCGAGCCGATCCTCGACATCATCCACCATGAAAAACTGGTCGTCGGTGGTGCCGCCTACAAGGGTGAGCTCATCCTGGAGGATTCGGAGTGGCTCCGCTCGACGGACCATTGGTTCTGCCCGATCGACGTGTCCTTCGGTCCCGATGGCGCCATGTACATCCTCGACTTCTACACCCCGGTGGTCGCCCACAATGACACCCGTGGCCCGCAGCACTCGAAGTCCGGCGCCTCGGTGCGTCCCGACCGCGAGCACTACTTCGGTCGCATCTACCGCATCCAGCACGAGAACGCGCCGGCTTTCGGGCACCCCGACCTCACCAAGGCTGACGCCGCCGGCTTGGTTGCCGCCTTCAGCCACCCGAGCAAGGTCGTCCGTTTCAACGCCCTGCGCGTCCTGATGGATCGCGACACCGCCGTCCATGCCGCCGCCGTCCCGCTCATGACGGAGTTGGCGTTCGGCCAGGGCAAGCCGGAGGCCCGTATCCTCGCGCTCTGGGGTTTGCAGCGTCTCGGTAAGCTCTCCAGCGACCAGCTCGCCATCGCGGCTACGACCGAGAACGTCTCCGTCCGCAAGAACGCCTTCCTCGTCTCCGAAGCTGGCCAGATCGCGCTTCCGACCGCCGCTTACCGCGCGGCCTTCGACGATGCCGACGCCCGGGTGCGCTTGGCTTCGTTGCGTTCGCTGGGTTCCGCGGCGATGTCCGCCGAAGTCGGCGTGCTCCTGAGCGCTTCCCAGGCTAAGTTCACCGATAACTGGTCCAAGGCTGCTTCGTCCGCCGCGACGGCCGCCAATCCGGCGACCTTCTTGGAAGCGCAGATGGCTTCGACCGAAGCCACGGACGTCGAGTTCGCCCGCTCCTTGGCGAACAGCATGGCCGCCTCGAACGATGGCGTCGCCCGTCTCCGCGTGCTGCAGGCCGCGGCGACCGCCCGCAACGTGGCCGTCGCCCGCGCGGCCTTGCAGGTCTTCGCTTCCCGCAATGCGGCGGCTCCCGCCGATCAGGCGGCCACCGTGGCCGCGCTCAAGAAGGCCATCGCGCATACCGACGCCGAACTCAGCCTCGCCGCCGTCACGCTCGCCGCTGCTTGGTCCAAGGGCGACGAACTGAAGGCCGAATTCGCCGCGGCCGCGCAGAAGTTGCTGCCGCTCGTCGCCGACGAAAAGGCCACCCCGGAAGCCCGCGCCGCCGCCGCCCGTACGCTCGTCGCCCTCCGCCGCGTCGACGCCGCCATCCTTCCCGCCATCACCAAGGTCCTCCAGAAGGGCACGCCGGACATGGTCGCCTTCGCCGCCGTCGAAGCCTTGGCCGCCGCGGGCGATGCTGCTTCCGGCAAGGGCCTCCTGAGCGCCTTCCTCAAGGCCGAACCCATGGTCCGCAAGTCGGCCTACGCTGCGCTGATGTCCCGTCCGGAATGGGCGGCCCTCGTGCTCGATGCCCTCGAAGCCAAGTCGCTCTCGCCCATGCAGCTCGGCACGCTGCAGTCCTCCCAGCTCACCCGTCACCCGGATGAGGCGATTTCCAAGCGCGCCACCGCGCTCTTCGTGAAGTTCGATACGGGCACCAACAGTTCGAAGGATGAAATCATCGCCAAGCTTCGCCCCGAAGTGGATAAGCCGGGCGACATCGCCAAGGGTAAGGAAATCTTCGTCGGCGCCTGTCAGACCTGCCACATGATCGGCAAGGTCGGCAATGACTTCGGTCCGAACCTGCAGGGCATCGGCTCGCACCCGGCCACCGAGCTCCTCGTCCATATCTTGGATCCGAACCGCATGGTCGACGACGAGCACCGCACCTGGAACATCAAGCTGAAGGACGGCACCGCCTACTCGGCCCTCATCGGCAGCGAGAACCCGGTCGCCATGAAGCTCAAGATGCCGGCCGGCGTGACCATCGAGGTCAAGGTCGTCGACATCGCTTCCCGCACCCGCGTGGAAACTTCCCTCATGCCCGAAGGCTTCGAGGCCCTCGGCGCCGAAGGGCTCCGCAATCTGATCGCCTACATCCGCTCGACCGCCGTCACCAATGAAGGCGTCACCGTCGGCAACTTCACCTTGCTCGACCTGTCGGCGGCCATGACCGCGGACACCCGCTGGGGACTGTACGCCAGCCGCGAGACCAAGGGCGACACCTTGCCGTTCGTTAAGTTCGGCCAAGTCACCGCCAATGGCGTGCCGTTCAACATCGTCGACCCCACCAAGGCGAAGGACGGCAAGAACGTCATCGTCCTCAAGGGCGGCGCGGGCCGCGCTTATTCGCAGTCCTTCCCGCAGACCGTGGAAATCCCCGTGGGCGTGTCGGCTACCCGACTGCACTTCCTGGGCGCCGTCGGTGGTTGGGCGGGCATCGGCGGTTTGCCGGCCATGACGGTCGAAATCCGCTTCGTCGGTGGCCGCAAGCAGGTCGTCACCCAGATGGCGGGCCGTGATTTCGCGGACTACTATCCTGAGGATGCCGAAGTCTCGGGCTCGAAGATTGCCCAAGGCCTGGTGAAGTCCCACCACGTGCGGACGCTCGTCCTGCCGGTGGA
>DBCN01000125.1:23536-29284 GCA_002293065.1 Opitutia bacterium UBA957 | reverse complement strand
GGCCTGGCGGTGCTGGAAGTCATCGAGTCGGAGCACCTTCTGGCTAAGGTCACGGCCCAAGCACCCGCTTGGCATGCGGCCTTGCGGGGTCTCGTGGCCCTGCGTCCTGACCTCGTGAAGGAAGTCCGGGGCGCGGGTTACATGGTCGGCGTCATCCTGACCATCGACCCGGTCCCGGTGGTCACGGCCCTCCGCGAAGCGGGCCTCCTCACGGCCCCGGCCGGTGGCGTGGCCGTCCGTTTGTTGCCGCCGTTGGTGGCCACCGAGGCGGAGTTGGCGGAGTCCGTGGCGATCATGACCAAGGTGTTACGCGACTGGAAGGTCGCTTAAGCCCTTTCGTCACCTATTTTCCGCTGTCCAAACGGGTTTCCCCACCTATCTTCGAACGCTTTCCGAGATGCGTCACTTCCTGAAGGAGACCGACCTTTCCGCCGCTGAAATCGCGACGGTGTTCGCCCAAGCCGCCGCGCTGAAGGCCACGCGTGGTCGTGCGACCGCGGCCGACCTCGCCCGCCAGTCGTGGGGCCTGATGTTCTTCAAGAAGAGCACCCGCACCCGCGTGTCCTTCCAGGTCGGCGTCCATGAGCTCGGCGGCCAGCCGGTCATGCTGAATGCCGACGACCTGCAGCTCTCGCGCGGCGAGACCGTCGCCGATACCGCCAAGGTCCTCTCGCGCTACCTGCACGGCATGGTCATCCGTTGCCATGAGCATGCGCTCCTGGAGGAGTTCGCCCGCTGCGGCACGATGCCGATCGTCAACGCGCTTTCCGACTTCCTGCACCCCTGCCAGTTCATGACGGACATGTTCACGCTGGCGGAGCGCTATGCGCCCGGTCGGCCGGAACAGTACGCCGCTTCGCTCAAGGGCAAGAAGGTCGCGTTCCTCGGCGACACCGCCTGCAACATGGCGAATTCGTTCGTGCTCGGCGGCGCCGCGCTCGGCGTGGAAATCGCCTTGGCCGGTCCGGCCGGCTACGAGCCGGGTGCCGAGATCCGCGCGCAGCTCAAGGCCGACGGCCTCAAGGAAACCTTCACCTTCACGACCGAGGCCGCCGCCGCCGTCCGGGGCGCCGACATGGTGTACACCGACGTCTGGGTGAGCATGGGCATGGAGGCCGAGAAGGCCGAGCGCCTGAAGCTCATGCAGCCTTACCAGGTCAACGCCCAGCTCATGGCCTTGGCCAAACCCAGCGCCTATTTCATGCACTGTCTGCCCGCGCATCCCGGCGAGGAAGTCTCCGCCGACGTCTTGGCGAGCCCGCGGAGCATCATCTTCGACCAAGCCGAGAACCGCCTGCACGTGCAGAAGGCCATCCTCGCGCACCTCGCCGCCCACCGCGGTTGATTCCCTTTTACCCAAAACATCATGAGCAAGCAGAAGAAAATCGTCCTCGCCTATTCCGGCGGCCTCGACACCTCCGTCCTCCTTTCCTGGATCAAGGACAAGCACAACGCCGAGATGATCGCGTTCTGCGCCGACATCGGTCAGGAAGACGAACTCAAGGGCCTCAAGCAGAAGGCCATGAAGACCGGCGCGTCCAAGCTGTACGTCGACGACCTGCAGGCGGAATTCGCCCGCGACTTCATCTACCCGATGATGCAGGCCGGCGCCATCTACGAAGGCCAGTACTACCTCGGCACTTCCATCGCGCGCCCGCTCATCGCCAAGCGCATGGTGGAAATCGCCCGCAAGGAAGGCGCGACCGCCATCGCCCACGGCGCCACCGGCAAGGGTAATGACCAGGTCCGCTTCGAACTGACCTGCGCCGCCCTCGCTCCGGACCTCGAAATCATCGCCCCTTGGCGCAACGAGGCCTTCCGCAAGGACTTCCCGGGCCGCGCCGAGATGATCGCCTATTGCGCCGACAACAAGATCCCGGTCGAGGCCAGCGCCAAGAAGCCCTATTCCTCGGACCGCAACCTCCTGCACATCTCTTACGAAGCGGGCATCCTCGAAGACCCTTGGATGGATGCCTTCGCTCCCGCCAACAAGGCCATGTTCAAGCTTTCGGTCTCGCCTGAGGACGCCCCGAACAAGCCGGAGTACGTCGAGCTCGAGTTCCGCCAGGGCGATTGCATCGCCGTCAACGGCAAGAAGCTCGACCCCCTCGGCGTCATGCGCACCCTCAACAAGCTCGGCGGCCGTCATGGCGTGGGTCGCGTCGACATGGTCGAAAACCGCTTCGTCGGCATGAAGAGCCGCGGCGTCTATGAGACCCCGGGCGGCACCATCCTGCACTTCGCTCACCGCCAGATCGAATCCCTCACCATGGACCGCGAGGTCATGCACCTGCGCGATTCCCTCGTGCCCCGTTACGCGACCCTCGTCTACAACGGCTTCTGGTATGCCCCGGAGCGCCTCGCCCTCCAGGCCCTGATCACCGAGTCGCAGCGCAACGTCACCGGTACCGTCCGCGTGAAGCTGTACAAGGGCAGCACCTACGTCGCTGGCCGCAAGAGCCCGCGTTCGCTCTACAACCCGCACATCGCCACGATGGAAGCGGATCCGACCAAGGCCTACAACCAGGACGACGCCACGGGTTTCATCCGCCTCAACGGCCTCCGCCTGCGCGTGAACTCCAAGGTCAACGGCGTCGCCAACCTCAGCAAGACGGTCCGTTAAGGCGGGCCGCGAGGCAAAGACAGCAGGGCGTCCCGGTTGGGACGCCCTGCTTGTTTTAAATTGGAGGCGCGGGTCGGAATTGAACCGACGCATGGGGCTTTTGCAGAGCCCGGCCTTACCACTTGGCTACCGCGCCTAACGGACTGAAGCCCTTACGCTGTCCGAAGGAGCCCGCCTTTCAAGGGTTTTTGTGCGAGGGCTTCCCTTTCCCCGAAACTTGGCCTAGAAGGAGGCATGTCCCAGCCACCTTTTCGTGTCGGCCTCGGTTACGACATCCACCCTTTGGTGGCCGGTCGCCCCTGTATTTTAGGTGGGGTCAAGATTCCGTCGGAAGTCGGTCCGGACGGGCATTCCGATGCCGATGTGCTGCTGCATGCCGTGGCGGATGCGATTTTGGGCGCGGCGGGCCTGCGTGATATCGGGCACTATTTCCCCAACAACGATGCCGCCCTGGCGGGGATGGATTCGGCGATCATCGCCCGGCGGGCGGTCGCCGAGGCGGCCGCCTTGGGCTGGAAAGTGGGTAACGTCGATCTCGTGCTGATCGGGGAGCGCCCCAAAATCATGGCTCATGTACCCGCGATCCGCGCAAGCGTGGCCAGTATCCTCGGGGTCGAGCCTGCTCAGGTGGGGATCAAGGCCACGACCAACGAAGGGATGGATGCCTTAGGTCAGGGTAAGGGCTTGGCGGTTCAGGCCATTTGCCTCCTTTATAGGGGGTAAATGGGGGTAAATAGGGGGTTTTATGGCTTTCAGGCTTGTCATCTGGGCCATAAATCCGAAGACTGAACAACCCTCTCCTCGGAGAGGATAACCCTATGGAACAGACCCTCATCATCTTAAAGCCCGACTGCATGGAACTCCGCCTTTGCGGGACCGTCTTGGCTCGTTTTGAAGCCGCCGGCTTCAACGTCCAAGCCTGCAAGTTGGCTCAGTTGACCTCTGCCCAGCTCCGCGAGCATTACGCTCACGTGGCCGACAAGCCGTTCTACCCCGAAATCGAGGCCTTCATGTCCTCCCGTCCGGTCATCATCGCCGTCCTCAGTGGCCATAACGTGATTGCTCGCGTCCGCGAGCTCCTGGGCCCGACGAACTCCAAGGTCGCCCCGAAGGGCACGATCCGTGGCGACTTCGGTACCGAGATGATGCGCAATATTTGCCACGCTTCCGACAGCCCAGAAGCATCGGCGGCTGAAATCCGTCGCTTCTTCCGCGCCGAAGAGGTGTTTGCCCCGTCCGCCGTCCGCGTTTAATTTTCCCTGGATCGTATCGTTGGCAGCCCACCGGCTTCGGCTTGGTGGGCTGTTTCTTTGGGGGAGGTTGCGAGGCTTGCCCGGTGGGACCGGAAGTGTAGTTTCCCGCTGTGACGATTCACTGTCCCGAGTGTGGTCTGCCGATTTTGCCGACGGAAATCACCCCGGCAGGTGACCTGGCCTATTGCCGTCTCTGCGAGCGTACCTCGACCGTCGACGCTTGCCGGGCGGCGAAGGCTTTGGCGCAGCGCCCAGCCTCGTCGGAGGCCCCGCCGAAGGGCCTCCAGTTCACGGAAAGCCTGACGGGTTTTCAGGTCGTGCTCTCGACCGCGAGCTGGGTCGCGCTGATTCTCTGGCCGTTTATGCTGGTCTGGGCCGGTGGCTCGCTGGGCGGTATTTACGGCACGCAGATCAAGTCCGGGCAGTTCAATTGGATGTTGTCGCTGTTCGGTCTCCCGTTCTTGGTCGGATCCGTCTTCCTTTTCGGCATCGCCTTCATGTCGACCTTTGGCCGGGTCATCGTCGAGTCCGGCCAAGATGGCCTCCTGCGTATCCGGAAGGGTGGGCTTGGGCTTTATTGGACGAAGTCGGCTGCGTGGATGGACGTTGTTTCGGCCGAGGTCGTCGAGGAAACCAAGCGTCGAAAAGGGAGTTATACCATCAGCTATGCGTGCGTCTTGACGCGGCGGCAAGGGTCCCCCCTCCAGATCGACACCGGCGCGGACCGGGAGCAGGCCGCGTGGTTGGCCCGCTACTTGGCCGGACGAATTTACCTGCGACGGTGACTTCCCCGTTGCCCTCGGGCGGGTGAATTGGGCAAAGTCGGGCCATGCTGGATCCCAAGTTCCTTCGCGAAAACATCGACCTCGTCCGCAAGGGCGTTGCCCGGAAGAAGTTCCAGGTCGACCTCGACGCCGTCTTGGCCGCCGATGAGGCCCGTCGCCATGCGGTGGCCGAGTTCGAGGTGGCTCGCTCCGCGCAGAACGCCGCGAACAAGGAAATGGCCGCCTTGCCGAAGGGCTCGCCTGAGTTCCAGGCTAAGGTCGTCGAGATGAAGGCCGCCTCCGCCAAGGTGAAGGAGCTCGAGAAGAAGGTCTCCGAAGTCGAAGAGCAGATGAAGGCCGTCGCCCTTTCCGTACCCAATATCCCGCACGACTCCGTGCCCGAAGGCCGCACCGAGGCCGACAACCAGGTCGTCGCCACGTGGGGCGACCAAGCCCAACTCGTTTCCGCCGCCGCCAAGCCCCACTGGGATATCGCTTGGTTCAATAAGGCCATCGACTTCGAGCGCGGCGTGAAGGTGACCGGTGCCGGCTTCCCGTTCTACGTCGGCGACATGGCCCGCCTCGTGCGCGCGCTCATCCAGTACTTCCTCGAGGAGGCCGGTAGCAACGGCTACACGGAAGTCCACGCCCCCTTGATGGTGAATGCCGCCAGCGCGACCGCGACCGGTCAGTTGCCGGACAAGGAGGGCCAGATGTACCACGCGCAGACGGATGATTTCTACATGATCCCGACGGCGGAGGTGCCGGTGACGAATTTCTTCCGCGACGAGATCCTCGACGAGGCGGCCTTGCCCGTGAAGCGCTGCGGTTACACGCCTTGCTTCCGTCGCGAAGCCGGCAGCTGGGGCGCCCACGTGCGTGGTCTCAACCGCCTGCACCAGTTCGATAAGGTCGAACTCGTGAAGTGGGTCCACCCGGACCAGTCCTTCGCCGAACTCGAGCTCCTCCGCGGCGACGCCGAGCGTCTCCTGCAGAAGCTCAACCTGCCTTACCGCGTGCTCCTCATCTGCGCCGGTGATATCGGTTTCTCGCACAGCAAGCAGTACGACCTTGAAGTCTGGGCCGGCGGCCAGAAGCGCTGGCTCGA
>DBCN01000125.1:6907-23468 GCA_002293065.1 Opitutia bacterium UBA957 | reverse complement strand
TTCCGTCCGAAGGATGGGAAGCCGGAGTTCGTGCACACCCTCAACGGTTCCGGTCTCGGCTTGCCCCGCGTCTTGGCCGCGATCCTCGAGAACAACCTGCAGCCGGACGGCACCGTGCGCGTCCCCGAGGCCTTGCGTCGCTGGTACGGCAAGGAAACCTTGTCGTTCTGAGGTCGCTTTAGGTTGGCAGGGCAGGGCGGGCAGCTATGTTCCCCCCGTGAGCCCGGCTATTCCCTCCATCCCTGCCATGCGGGCGGCTGCCGCGACCTGGCCGCGTTTGGGCACCGATGGATTATCGCCGACGGAACTCGTCGGCGTCGCCGTTTCCGGCGGGGCGGATTCCGTTTACCTGCTCTTGGCCTTATGGGCGGACGAAGCGCTGCGGCCGCGCTTACGCGTCCTCCACTACAACCATCGGGTGCGGGGCGAAGCGTCCGAGGGCGACGCCGCTTTCGTGCAGGCCTTGTGTGCCGTCCTTGATGTCCCCTGCATCGTCGGCGAACGGAGCGAAGCGGGTCTCGCCTCCGAAGCCGAGCTCCGGGCGGCTCGGTTGGACTTCTTCGCGCAACAACGGACGGCGCTGGGCCTGCGGGTGATCGCCACCGCGCACCATTTGGATGACGTCGTCGAATCGATGCTCATGCGCTTGGCGCGCGGCGCTGGCTTGGCGGGTTTGGCCGCTCCGCGGGTCTGGCAGGCTTTCCGCGATGGTCATGTCCACTGGCGTCCGTTGGTCTCCGTCCGCTTGACGAAGTCCGAGCTCCTCGCGGCTTTATCCGCCGGGGAGATTCCCTGGCGTGAGGATGCGACCAACCTTCAGCCCATCGCCTTGCGTAATCGGGTGCGCGCCTGGGTGGGGCAGGGTGGTGCCGAGGCTTTAGGTCCGGCCTTCGCGCAAGGCTTTGGCGCGTCGGCCCGACACCTGGATGATGCGCAAGCCGCCCTTTGGGCTTGGGCGGATGAACTGGGCTGCGGCGTGCAGCCCGATGGCTCCGTCGCCACGGCGACCTTGCGGGGTCGGCCGAGGGCGCTGGCCCATGCGGTTTTGAGCCGTTTCCTTGCCGCGCATGGCCTTGCCGCCGCGAGCGGGGTTTCGTTGGAAAGCCTCGTCGCCGCACTGGTCGCAGGCCGAGAGTCTCAATCGACGTTAATGGCGCAACTGGTTGCCCACAAAGGTGGCCGCCTCTTCTTGTCGCGGACGGCGCCGGTCGCCTATGGGCCATCGTTACGTCCGTTGGTCGTCGGTCAACTCGACGCAGAGAGCGGGCTCTTGGCGGAATGGGTGGACGTGGACGCGGCCCTGTGGGCAAAGTTGTCCCGGGGTGACATCGCCGCTGACTCGATTGTCTACCTGAATGTCCCGCCTACGGCGAACTTGGCTTGGCGCGGTCGGATGGAGGGCGATCGCTACCAGCCTTTAGGCGCACCGGGGACGGCCAAACTTTCCGACCTCCTCATTAACCGAAAAACCCCCGCGGAAGAGAGGGAATCGCTGCCGGTGGTGCTGGTTGATAATACGGTTCACTGGGTTCCCGGCCTACCGCCTGCGCAAACGGCTCGCCTCGCCGGACCACAGAAGGGGGCTCTCCGGTTGACTTGGCTTAGTGCCTGCTTAAGTTCAGACCTCCCCCGATGAGCCAAGACAACAACGAGGATGATAAGAACGGCAGCCGCGTGAACGGACGATCCCTGTTGGTCTGGGTTGTCCTCATTGCCGCGGTCGCCCTGTTGGTCAATTACAGCGCCCCCAGCCCGGCTCCAGTCCAGAAATTAGGCGTCACCCAGGTGCTCGCCTTGGCCAAGGAAGGCAAACTGAAGACCCTCAACGTGAAGCCGGACCCGGCGGCGGGCTCCGACAGTTGGTACCAAGTCGAAGGCGAACTCCTGGTCAAAAGCGAAGCGGCCGATGATAAGACCCGTTTCATCGCCGCCGGTCGTCTGACCGACAAGGAATTCGAGGCCCTCCGCGCCGCGGTCCCCAAGGAGAACTTCAAGGAGTCCCCGGCCCAGACCGGCCTGACCATGTTCCTCTACAACGTCCTGCCGACCTTGCTGGTGTCGGGCGTGATCTTGTTCTTCATGTACCGCTTCCTGAAGAGCTCCCAGAAGGGTGCGATGCAGTTCGCGAAGAGCCGGGCTCGCCTGAATTCCACCGATCGGGAGACGACGACCTTCAAGGACGTCGCCGGGTGCGATGAAGCCAAGGAGGAAGTGAAGGAGATCGTGGACTTCCTCCGCGAGCCCAAGCGATTCACGAAGATGGGCGCCTCGATTCCGAAGGGAATCCTCATGGTTGGCCCGCCCGGAACGGGTAAGACGCTCCTCGCCCGCGCGGTCGCCGGCGAAGCCAAGGTCCCCTTCCTCAGCATCAGCGGTTCCGACTTCGTCGAGATGTTCGTCGGCGTCGGTGCGGCCCGCGTCCGCGATACCTTCGACCAAGCCCGCAAGCTCGCCCCTTGCATCATCTTCATCGATGAAATCGACGCGGTCGGTCGGCAGCGCGGCGCCGGTTTGGGTGGCGGCAACGATGAGCGCGAGCAGACCCTCAACTCCTTGCTCGTCGAAATGGACGGCTTCGACGGTCAAGCCGGCGTGATCGTGATCGCTGCGACCAACCGCTCCGACGTCCTCGATGCGGCCCTGCTGCGTCCGGGCCGTTTTGACCGCCAGGTCTTCGTCGACCTGCCCGATCTCCGTGGCCGCGAGGCCGTCTTGGCCGTCCATGCCAAACGTTTCCAGATGGCCCCCTCCGTCGACTTGCTGCGCATCGCTCGCATCACCACGGGCATGTCCGGCGCCGACCTCGCCAACCTCCTCAACGAAGCCGCGCTCCATGCCGGTCGCCGCAATCGCGAAAAGGTCGAGATGTGCGACGTCGAGGAAGCCCGCGACAAGATCGCGCATGGCCGCGAACGCCGCAAGGGTGCGGACCAGGAAGATCTCCGGAAGACCGCTTACCATGAAGCCGGCCACGCCCTCGTGCAGGCCGTGCTCGATGACGGCACGTTGCCCGTCCACAAGGTCACGATCATTCCGCGGGGCCGCGCCCTCGGCATGGCGATGTTCATGCCCACCAAGGATTCCTTCGGCAGCTCGAAGACCTGGTTGACGCGCTTCATCTGCACCGCGATGGCCGGTCGCGTCGGCGAGCGTGTCATCACGGGGGACATCTCCAGCGGCGCCTCACAGGACATCAAGCAGGCGACCCGCATGGCCCGCCAGATGGTCTGCGATTGGGGCATGAGCGACTTGGGGCCCATTTCCTACAACGAGAATACGGATACGGTCTTCCTTGGACGCGAAATCTCGCGTACCCAAGGGCACAGTGATGAAACCGCCCGCCGTATCGACGTGGCCGTCGCGCAGATCGTCAACGAGCAGTTCGCCATGGCCGAGAAGATCATCGCCGAGCACGCCGATGCCCATCGCAAGATCGCGGAAGCCCTCTTGGAGCACGAAACCTTGGACGGCGTCCACATCATGGAAATCCTGAAGACAGGCGCGATACAGACTCCCGTGGTGGGGAGCCCCGTCGCGAACCCCGTCCGCGAGGCCAACCCCGCAGGTCCGGCGCCCGAAACCGGGACGCAGTCTTCGCCGACCCCTGCTTGAGGTTTGCCCTCGGGCGCAAGCGGGGTAGGGTTTCGGTATGGTCCTAGGGCTCACGGGTGGCATTGGTTGCGGTAAGTCCGCCGCCTTAGCCATGTTTGCTCGCCGAGGCTTCAACGTCGTCGACGCGGACCAGCTGGCCCGCTCGGTGTTGGCCCGGTCGGATATCAGCCGACAGCTGGTGGCCCGCTGGGGCCGGGAGGCGCTGGGCGCGGATGGCTTGCCGGATCGGGCTTGGATTGGCCGCAAGGTGTTCGGGGCCCCTGCGGAACTCGCCTTTATCGAAGCCCTGGTGCACCCGGAGGTAGCTCGGCTTCGCCAAGCCGCGGTCGCTGATGCGACCAAGCACCATGTGGTCGAAATCCCTTTGCTTTTTGAGAAAGGATTGGCCGCGGAGTTCGATGGCGTCGTCTGCGTAGCTTGCTCGGATGACGTCCGGCTGGCGCGTTTGGAGGCGAGGGGTCTTGCACGTTTAGATGCCCAAGCGAGAATCAATTCTCAAATACCTATAGGACAAAAGGTTATGAATTCTAATTATGTCCTATGGAACGACGGAGACCGCTCGGCCCTCGAAGCCCAGGTCAATCGATTGGTCGCGCGGCTCACGGCTGCCGAGAAGTCCGTTTTTTGACCGCTTTTGCGATTGCCGAGGAGGGGGTGGGATTTAGGTTTCAAGGCTCCCGTGCTGCTCTACCCCAAGGAGTGGCATCCATCACCCCACCTTCCGCCAAGGATACCCCTACTGTGACGACCGCCGACGATTTCGTCATTCAATTCATTCAGGACAAAGCCCTCGTGACCGCGGGCGACGTCGCCGAGGCCCGCGCGGCCGTGGCGGCGACCCCGGATGGCAATCCCGATACCCTCGCCTTGGCGAACCTCGTCGAGAACGGCAAGGTCACCTGGTCGAAGATCACCGAAGCCCTTGGCGTCGAGTTCGACATGGAAGTCGTCGACCTTTCGCAGGTTTCCCCCGCCGACGAATTGTTGAAGCTCATCAGCCGCGACCAAGCGGAGCGCTCCAACATCCTTCCCTTGCAGATGGATGGGGTGGAGTTGCTCGTCGCCATCGCGGACCCGCTGGACACCGAAAGCCTCGATTCCTTGGCGCGCGTGCTGAAGCTCACGCTCAACCCGAAGTTGGCGCCGCCGGACGAACTCCGGGCCGCCATCGCGCGCTGCTACAGCGGTGGACAGGTCAACGTTTCCTATGAGGACGTCTTCGGCAAGGCCTCGGAAGATGGTTTATCCGTCGAGCTCCCGCAGGGTGGGGAAGCCAAGGAAGACGACGCCCCCATCATCCGTTACGTCAACTCGCTGATCGTCGACGCCATCCGCCGCAAGGCTTCGGATATTCACTTGGAACCCTTGGAAAAGCGGTTCCGCGTGCGCTTCCGCATCGACGGCGTGCTGCAGGAGATGAAGGGCCCGCCCAAGCGCCTCCAGGCTTCCGTGATTTCCCGCCTCAAGCTGATGGCGGAAGTCTCGCTCGCCGAAAAGCGCATCCCGCAGGACGGTCGCATTCAGGCCCGCACCGGCGGTCGCGACATCGACTTGCGCGTCTCCGTCCTCCCGACCGTCTACGGCGAGTCGATCGTCATGCGAATCCTCGACAAGGAAGGCCTCAAGCTCGGTCTCCCCGAGCTCGGCTTCTTCGCGGACGACCAAGCCAAGTTCCAGGGCCTCATCTCCGGCTCCGACGGCGTCTTCCTCGTCACCGGTCCGACCGGTTCCGGCAAGTCGACCACCTTGTACTCGGCGTTGAATTACATCAACAAGCCCGACCGCAAGATCATCACCGTCGAAGACCCGGTCGAGTACCAGATGGCCGGCATCAACCAGGTGCAGGTGAAGCGCGACGTCGGCATGACCTTCGCCGCCGCCCTCCGCGCCATGCTGCGTCAGGCGCCGAACATCGTCATGATCGGTGAAATCCGCGATTTGGAGACCGCCGAAATCGCGATCAACGCGGCCCTCACCGGTCACATGGTGTTCTCGACCCTCCACACCAACGACTCCGTCAGCGCGGTGACCCGACTCGTCGACATCGGCGTGAAGCCGTTCCTCGTGTCCGCCGCTTTGCGCGGGGCCCTCGCCCAACGCCTCGTCCGCCGCGTCTGCCAGTCGTGCGCCCAGCCGTACAAGCCCACCGCGAAGGAACTCTACACCATCGGCATGACCGAGCAGGACATCGCCGGGGCGACCCCGATGAAGGGCGCCGGTTGCGCCAAGTGCGGCGAGCGCGGCTACAAGGGCCGGCGCGGCGTCTTCGAACTTTTCGTCATCACCGAAGAAATCCAGGAGATGATCTACTCCGGCTCCAACCTCGTCGACCTGCGCCGCAAGGCCCGCGAAGCCGGCATGCGGACCATGCGCGAGGACGGCCAGCGCAAGGTCGCCTCGGGCATGACCACCATCGAGGAAGTCATGGGCGCCACCGTCGCCGACGACGTCATCTGAGTCCGCCATGGCGTACGAGATCAATCAGCTGCTGGAAGCCATGATCGAGAATGGCGCCTCCGACCTGCACCTGCACGTCGGCCGCGCCCCCAGCCTCCGCGTCAGCGGCAGCGTCGTCTCGATCGAAGGGGCCGCGCTGACCAGCGAGGACACCCAGGCTTTGGTGAACTCCATCACGCCCGCGGAGCAGGTCGAGCGCCTGAAGCGCGACGGCGGCTGCGACTTCGGCTTCTCCTTCCACAAGAAGGCGCGTTTCCGCGTCAACGTCTACCGCGGCAAAGGCGTGTTGGGCATGGTCCTTCGGCTCATCCCGACGGCCATCTTCACGCTCGAGCAGCTCCGCCTGCCGCCGATGATCAAGGACCTCCTCCGCCGTCCGCGCGGACTCATCCTCGTCACCGGCCCGACCGGTTCCGGCAAGTCCACGACCTTGGCTTCGATGATCAATTGGATCAACGAAAACGAGGATGGCCACATCGTCACCATCGAGGACCCCATCGAGTATTACCACCCGCACAAGGGTTGCGTGGTCACGCAGCGCGAGGTCCATAACGACGTGCCCACCTTCGCCGAAGGCGTCCGGGCCGCGCTCCGGCAGGACCCCGACGTCATCCTCATCGGCGAAATGCGCGACCTCGAGACCATCGAGGCCGCCGTCTCGGCCGCGGAGACCGGCCACCTCGTGTTCGGCACGCTCCACACCACCGGGGCGGCCCGCACCGTCGACCGCATCCTGGATGCGTTCCCCGCCGGGGCCCGCGACCAGATCCGCGTCCAACTTTCGTCCTCCATCGTCGCCGTCATCTCCCAGTGCCTCCTGCGCACCGTCGAGGACAAGCGGGTCGCCGCCTACGAGATCATGATCCGGACGGACGGCATCGCCGCGAAGATCCGCGAGAACAAGACTTTCCAGATCACCTCCGACATCGAGACCGGTGGCGGGCGCGGCATGCGCACGTTGGATTCCGACCTCCTCGCCCTGTTCAACCAAGGCAAGGTGTCCGAAGAGGAAGTCATGAACTACTGCCAGGATTCCGAGATGATGCGCGCCCGCCTCAATCCCGGAGCCGCCAAGAAATAACCCCTTACCCGACCATTCCCCATGTTTGAAGACCACAGTGACGTCATCCGCGACATCGCGCTCGAAGCCGGGCTCGTCGACCAAACCCAGTCCGACGAGCTCTGGGAGTCGCATGCGACCACCGGAAAATCCTTCGCCGACAGCCTGATCGACGCCGGCCTCGCCGACCGTCCGACCCTGCTGCAGGCCGTCGCCGACCATCTCCAGGTCCAGTATTACTCGGCGATTCCGGCCGATCTCGGCGAGGAGTTGACCCGCACGCTGAAGCCGGCCCAGGCCCATAAGTACATGGTCGTCCCGGTCGCCGACGAAGCCGGCAAGCTGACCCTCGTCGCCAAGGACGCCTTCAACTCCTCCGCGATCAACGAGCTGACCTTCATCCTGAAGCGCGACATCGAGTTGGCCGTGGCCGACCCGGATGCCGTCGAATCCGCCGTCATCCGCGTCTACGGGGAAGCCTCCGCGACCTCGATGGAAGACCTCCTCGGCGAGTTCGAGGAAGGCGCCGCCGCCGCCACCAACGACGAGGATGTGGTCGCCGCCGCGAGCCAGGCGCCGATCATCCGCTTCGTCGACCTCGTGCTGCAGGAAGCCGTCAAGGCCAAGGCCTCCGACATCCACTTCGAGCCGTTCGAGGACCAATTCCGCATCCGTTACCGCATCGACGGTTCGTTGTACGAAATGGCGCCGCCGCCCAAGAACCTCGCCTCGGCCGTCATCGCCCGCGTCAAGGTCCTCTCCGCGCTGAACATCGCCGAACGCCGCATCCCGCAAGACGGTCGCATCAAGACCACCATCGGCGGCCGCGCCATCGATTTGCGCGTCTCCACGCTCCCGACCCAGTTCGGCGAGTCCGTGGTGTTGCGTATCTTGGATAAGACCGTCGTCAACCTGAGCCTCGAAGCCCTGTCGATGCAGGATGACATCAAGGAAGGCATCCGCGCGATGGTGAACCGCCCGAACGGCATCTTCATCGTCACCGGCCCGACCGGTTCCGGCAAGACGACCACCCTATACTCCGCCTTGCGCGAGGTGAACACCGAGGACGTGAAGATCCTCACCGCCGAAGACCCCGTCGAATACGAAGTCGAAGGCATCATGCAGGTCCCCATCAACCACCAGGTTGGCCTGACCTTCGCGGCGGCGCTGCGTTCCTTCCTCCGTCAAGACCCCGACACCATCATGGTCGGTGAAATCCGAGATCTCGAGACCGCCCAGATCGCCGTGCAGGCCTCGCTGACCGGTCACGTCGTGTTGTCTACGCTCCACACCAACGACGCCCCGGGCGCCGTGACCCGACTCATCGACATGGGGCTGGAGCCGTTCCTCATCTCCGCTTCCCTTGAAGGCGTCCTCGCCCAGCGTCTCTTGCGCCGCATCTGTAAGAGCTGCCGCACGGCCTACGAGCCGGACAAGGAAGTCATCAACATGCTCGATGTCGACGCCCTCGAGATCACGAACAAGAAGTTCTACTTCGGCAAGGGTTGCGCCGAGTGCAGCCGCTCCGGCTACCGCGGTCGCCAAGGCCTTTTCGAACTGATGACGATCAGCGATTCCCTCCGGACCATGATTTCCCAGCGCGCGCCCACCCTTGTCCTGAAGCAGAAGGCCATCGAGGTCGGGATGCGTCCCCTCCGCGAAGACGGCCTCCGCTGCATCTTCGACGGCCATACGACGATCGAAGAAGTCCTGAAGTACACCTAACCTTTAACCAAACCCCACTCCCATGCCCGAATACAAGTACAGCGCCATCGACCGCAACGGTGCGCAGACCTCCGGTAAGATCGAAGCCGCCAGCGATGAGCAGGCCCGCCAGAAGCTCATGGCCCGCGGCCTCATGGTGACGACCCTCGCCAGCGATGGCGGCGCCGCCAAGTCCGTCGTCGCCAGCAGCGCCCCGAAGAAGTCCAGCTTCTCCTTCGGCGCCAAGGTTTCCGACGAGGACGTCACGATCATGACGCGCCAGTTGGCGACGCTCATCGTCGCCGGCTTGCCCTTGCTCCGCGCCCTCGAACTCATCCACAAGCAGGAGCGCAACCCCCACTTCAAGGAAGTCCTCGGCAACATCGCCGAGAGCGTCTCCCAAGGTAACAACTTCTCCGAAGCCCTCCAGGCCCACCCGAAGGTTTTCGACCGTCTGTTCGTCAACATGGTGAAGGCCGGTGAAGCGGGCGGCGTGCTCGACAAGGTCCTCGACCGTCTCGCCAAGTTCCGCGAAAAGGCCCAGCGCATCCAGAAGAAGGTCAAGTCCGCGATGGTCTACCCGGGCGTCGTCGTGACGGTGGCCGTGGTCATCGTGTACATCCTCATGGTGAAGGTCGTCCCGTCGTTCCAGAAGCTCCTGGACGGCCAGAAGACCAACATGCCGGCGCTGACCCAGTTCGTCGTCGGGATCTCCAAGGCGTTGACCGAGTACTGGTACGTGACGCCGGTGGCGATTTTCGGTCTCTACACGGGTCTGAAGTATTGGTTGAGCACCCCGAAGGGGAAGGAAATCTTCGACCGCATCATCTTCAAGCTGCCGAAGGTCGGTGGCTTCGTGCAGATCGTTTCGGTCTCCCGCTTCGCGCGTACCTTCGGCACCTTGATGGCCTCGGGCGTGCCGATCCTGCAGTCGATCACGATCACCCGCGATACCTTGGACAACGTCGTCATCGCGAAGTCCCTCGAGCGCGTGCATGACCGCGTGCGCGACGGCGAGCCCTTGTCCGTCCCGCTGGAACAGAGCGGCGTCTTCCCGCAGATGGTGACGTCCATGATCCAGGTCGGCGAAGAGACCGGCCAGCTGCCGGAGATGCTCAACCGCGTCGCCGATATCTATGACGAAGAAGTCGACAACGCCGTGACCGCGCTGACCTCGATCATCGAGCCGGTGCTGATCGTCTTCCTGGCCGTGGTCGTCGGCACGATCGTGCTCGCGATGTTCCTACCGCTCATCGCGCTCATCACGAAGATGACCGGTGGTGGCTAAGCTTTAGGAGCCAGACACGAAACGGCCCAGCCACCGCAAGGTGTCTGGGCCGTTTCTTTGGGCAAGGGGGTGGCCGTTCGCGTCCCCCAAAAAAGGAGCCGGCTTGCATACCCCTATGCAAGCCGGCTGTTTTTTACTGCTTTATCTTACTTACCCCATTGCCCCGTAGGACAAAGTTAATACGAGATATCATTCATTTAGTCCCTGGTCTGACAAGGACAAAAAACTAGGTATTTAAACCTGTTTGGCAATTTACTGACCAAGAACGACTTAAAATTGGGTGCAGGGGTAGGATTTGAACCTACGACCTTCAGGTTATGAGCCTGACGAGCTAACCGGGCTGCTCCACCCTGCAATCAGTGGGAGGCGAAGGAGAAGGGCAGAGAGGTGCGGTCGCAAGCCCTTTTTTCGGCCATTCGCGGAAAGACGGTGCGACCGCCAGTCTGCCTGAAAAAGGGTTTGAAGATAGGGTCTTAGCGTCCGAGTGTTTCGGAGTAGGCCATGAGTGACGATACCCCCCCACCTCCCCCCCCCGAGGAGAGCAACGCGCCTTTGCCTCCCTCCATGCCTCCGCCTCTGCCTCCGGCGGAGGAGTTGCCGTTGGAAGATCCGACCTTGGGCTCGGGTCGCCGCAAGCTGCCATTCTGGCGCCGCTTCGGTGGCGAAGGTTTCATCGTTTCCGTCGGGATCCACGCCATCTTGGTGCTGATCGCGGCTTTCTTGATCATCTCCGTCACCAAGGAGTCTTCGAAGAAAGACCCGAATGCCTTCGCGACCGGCGCGGGCGGTGGCTCCGCGGGCGATAAGGCGAAGAATTACGAGACCAAGATCAAGCCGAAGAACGTGAAGGCCTTGGCCAAGAATGCCGCGCGCATCACTTCCAAGAGCACCACTGCGACGATTTCCCTTCCTGACCTCCCGACCTCCAGCAGCGCCTCGATGATCTCGGGGATGATGTCCGGCGGTTCGTCCAAGGGCTTCGGTGGCGGTTCGGGTGGCGGCATCGGTTCCGGCATGGGGGTCGGCGTCGGCAACGGCCGCAACTTCGTCGGTCGCCCCGTCATGGGCGCCAAGATCTTCGCGCAACGCATCGCGGTCTACATGGATTCCTCGGGCTCGATGACGCCCTACCTGGAGCGCGTCGAAGCGGAGATCCGCAAGCAGTTCCCGGACGCCGACGTCTACATGTACAACGGCCTGTTCATCTACGCCCAAGATGGTTTCGTCACGGGTGGCAAGCGTTTCAAGGGCCAGCCGATCCGTTCCTTCGGCACGGGCGCCCGCGAGACCGACCAGAAGAAGCTGACCAGCTCGGGTAAGACCATCTTCAAGAAGTACGACGACAACTTCAAGCAGGGCTCCGCCGGCGCTTGGATCGACATCATGAAGGAGGAGAAAGGCTACGACGCCTTGGTTTTGTTCTCCGACTTCCAGGATGGCGTGACGCAGTACCGCATCAAGGGCGAGAAGGCCGACGCGAATGTGCAAGGCGGCGGCTACCCCATCGTTTACTACGACGGCATCCGCACCGATATCGCCCGCGGCGCCGACAACCGCAAGGCGGACGAAAAGCGGTGGGAGCAGGAATGGCTCAAGGCGTTCAACGATGCTCGCGATGGCCGTGGTCCGCGTCTCTACTTGTTCTCGACCCAGGTCGAGCCACAGGAACTCCTCACGAAATGCGCCACCGGCTCGGGCGGGCAGATCAAGATGGTGACTTGGCTTCGCACGGGTGGTCAGCCGCCGCCCGACCCCGTCGATCCCGCCGCCGCGGGTGATAAGGCGATGCCCACCGATCCTGCGGCTCAGCCGCCGGCGGCCAAGGCGTACAAGCCGGCCCGTTAAGGCCTTAGGAGCTGCTCAGGTCTAAGCTTCAGGGGATGAACCATAGGTTCGTCTGCTTGTCGCTTGTCGGCGGTTTCGCCAAGTCGAGGGAGTGGATCACCTCTCCTTCATTCGCGAGCGTCGACAGGCGCTTTCCTGGGGCGGCCTCTTGGCTTCCTTGCTCTTCCACGCGGCGTTGATCGTGGCGGCCTGCTGGGTCGTGTTCCGTTCGCCTTCGTCTCCGCCCCGCGACGACGGTCCCTCCGTCTTCGTGACGGCGGCGGGTTCAACGGCCGGAGGCTCCGCCGAGCACGCGGTGAAGGCCCGGCCGAAGGCGAACTTCCAGCCGCGGCAGCGCTTGGCGGTGCATAACGCCAACGCGAGCGTGTCGCTACCCAGCCTCCCACCGGTCGGTGGCGCACTGACTGGTCCCACGGGCGGGGCCAAGGGCTTGGGGTCCCTCAACCATGGGTTGGGGAAGGGGATGGGCTTCGGCGGAGCCAACGGCCCGGCCCGGCACTTCGTCGGCAAGCCCGTCATGGGCGCGACCATCCGCGCGCAGCACGTGGCCGTTTACCTGGACTGCTCGGGCTCGATGAAGCCTTACCTCGAACGGGTGACCGCGGAGATCCGCAAGCAGTACGCGGACGCCGATGTTTTCCTCTTCGATGGGGCGCGCATCGTGGCGGTGGAGGACCACATCGTCTTCGGCCGCACCTTTCGCGGTGAAGCCCCACGGCTGACCGAGGCTCCTTCGCAGACGGTCGAGTCCGCCCTCACGCCCGCGGGCCGGCAGCTCCTGGCCCGCCTGCGCCTGTCGTGCGAGAAGGGCTCCTTGGGTGCGTGGATCGATCGGCTGCTGGCCGAGAAGTACGATGCGTTGGTCGTATTCTCTGACTTCCAAGACGGCATCCGCGTATACGACGAGAAGCGCAAGGGTCATCCGTCCTTGGTCTACTCGGATAGTTCCTACCACCCGGTCGGCCGGACCTTGCCGCCGGGGCGTTGGCAGGAGCAGTGGCTCCAGGCCTTCCAGCAGGCCCAACGGGGGCAGGGGCCTAGGTTGTACCTGTTCTCCATCCAAGGGGAGCCCCAGGGCTTTCTGCAGCGCTGCGTTGAGGCCTCCGGCGGGGCCTCCATCAACGTCCGCTGGCTGCGGTCTGGCCGGTAGGCACCGTGATGCCTTGGCGGTTGCACCGTCGAGGGACTTTGGTTGCATAAGGGCATGGTGACCTACACGGCCGAATACCGCGCGCATTTCTCGGACACCGACGCCGCCGGCATCGTGCATTTCTCGACCATCTTCTTCTGGGTCGAAGCCACCGAGGAGGCGGTCTTCCGTCATCTCCAGCTCCCGTTCCTGAAGGCCGATGGCGCCAAGCTCTCGGGCTTCCCGCGGGTCCGAGTGGAGTGCGATTACCTTGCACCCATCTACCGCGAGGACGTCGTGAAGATGACGCTCACCCCGGCCGAAATCGGCGACAAGAAGCTCGTCTGGCTCTTCGACGCCCACGTCGGCGAACGCGCCGTGGCCAAGGGCAAGCTCACGACCGTCTACGCCTGGCGCGACGGCCAGGGTCCGATGTCCGCCGCCTTGGTGCCGCTCGAGATCAAGCAGGCCCTGCAGCGCCACTTCGGAGAAGTCTGAGGGATGGGCCGTTACGCCAAAGTCCTCTTGATCGGGCTAGCCGCCCTCGGGGTGCTCGGGTGGATGCTCTTGGTCACGTTGGGTGGTATGGTGATGCATTCTCCCGTGAGCCCGCCGGGGATCCAGACATGGCCGCCCCGTCTCCATGCGGACGAGGCTGTTCAATGGTCCTTGGCAAAGGATTCCTCCGAGGGCGTGCCGTACAGCCTCAACCAAGATAAGTTCCATGGACCGGCCTTGGCCGTCGCGGCGCAGGTCGTGTTGGCTGCGCGTGGTCTTAAGTTCGACGACGCCAGCGAGGCCGACCTGCGTCTGGTCCCGTTCCTGTTCTACCTGCTCATCTGCGCGGCGCCGTTCTTTCTGCGCGCCGTCGCTTGGCCAACGCGCTGTTTGGGGTCCTTCCTTTTGCTGATGGGCTCAGCCGGTTGCTATTTCGGTCACTACTTCATCCAAGAGCCGTTACTCGTCGCAGGCTTCGTGTGGGGCGTGCTGCTGTGGCTGCAATCGGCGGGCGGCGAGCGCCCAGCTTGGTGGGCGCTATTCTCGGGAGCGGCCTTTGGCTTGTCCTTGGCCTGTAAGGTCACGGCTGCGGCCTATCTTGGCATCCTCTTTCTGGCGTTGCTCATCTTCGCCCGCGAGACGCTGTCGTGGCGTCGGGTCGGTTGGGCGACGCTGGGTGCCGTCGTGATCTGGGTCAGCCTGCAGACGGTGCTCTTCACCGACTGGGAAGGCATGATCGCTTGGGGTCACCAGTTATGGCGTTCCTTCGCCGTCGCCTCGGGCAACGAAGACACGCTGGCGCTCACGAACCCCGGGTATTGGTGGACCGTCGGACTCTGGTTGGTCGCGTTGGTGGGGATTCGCCTGGTACGCGGCGGCCGGCGTTCCGCCGAAGACGTCCCGCTCGCCCTCGCCGTCGGTTGTTTCCTGTTCCACCTCGCCTTGCCCTATAAGACCCCGTGGCTGCTCTTCCTGCCGGTCTGCTTGAGCCTGACGATGGCGTGGCCGCTGTTGGCGCAACGTGGGGCATTCCTTTGGTTATCTTCGGCGTTTGCCGCGACGGCTTTCGTGATCGCCTGCACGGGTACACTGGAGCACCATACGCCGACCAGATCCCGGCTTGGTTTGCTAGCCAATGATCTCGGTAAATTCCGGGAGGGGTGGCAGAGGGCCCATCCCGGGAAGCCATTTTATGTCGCCATCGATGGCGGTCACTATTGGCCCTTACCCTATTACCTTCGGGCGTTCCAAGTCGGGTATGGGGAGTTCGACGGGGCGGAACGCGCCCCCGTCCGCATCTTGGTGGCCCACGATGACAGCCAGCCGGCTATTCCTGGGTACAAGGTCTATAGTCTCCCTCTCCGCAGGGACGAAACTTACTGGGTCCTGATCGATACCACCAACAAGGTCGACATCCCCTTTATGTTCGGTGAATGGTGATGGCCTTGATACCCCTTTCCCCATGAGTGAACGCAACGTCATCCACAATTTTTCCCATGAGGCCATGGGCACGCGCTTCTGGATCCGCATCGCCGATGAGGATCATACGTACGCCGAGCGGGCCGCGGAATCGATCTTCTACGCCATCGACGAACTGGACTTCCAGGTCGACGCCCGCCACGACAGCGGCCCGCTCGCCGGGGTCAACGGCATGCCGGACGGAGCCCTCGTGGCCGCCGGCGACCATTTCCAGTCGCTCTGGAATTTCTCGCAGGCGCTGAAGGAGGAATCCGCGGGCGCCTTCGACGTCACCGCCGGCACGCTCTTCCGTTATTGGGAGGCCCGCGGCACGCCGTCGTTCAATCCCGACGACGCCGACTGGAACAAGGCCTACAATGATTTCCGCGGAGCGGAGTTCAAGCTCGAGGGTACGGAGTTCTCTTGCGTGAAGTCGGGTGGCATCGTCGATTTCGGCGCGATCATCCGCGGACTCGCCGTCGACCGCATCTCCGACATGCTCGAGAACAGTTGGGGCATCCACCGCGCCCTCATCATGGGCGGCGGCGGGGTGGTGTTGGCCTTGGATCCACCCGGCGACGCCAACGGCTGGCGCATCGGCATCGGCAAGGACAAGGAGCTGAACCTTTGCCGCTTCGCCATGGCGAGCAAATCCAACGAACGCCAGGCCACCCAGTTCGTCGACCCGCGCACGGGCCAATGCGTCTCGCTGGCGGCGCCCGTGCGGACGCTGGCCTCCGGCGCCCTCGAGGCTGCCGGCATCGCGATGGCCGTGGCGGTCCAATCCCCGGCCGAAGCCGAGGAGCTCATCCGCCAAGGCTGCAGCCGCGGCGCTTGGTTGCCCGACGGCATGTGCTTAGGAGCGGCGATGAACTTCGAACTCACCGATCGCCCGGCACCGACGCCGACGCCGACGCCGACGACCGAGGCTACTTGAGCAGCTGCTCGAGGTCCGTGAGCAATTGCTCGCGGTCGCCGGAGAAGAGGAAGGTATCCGCACCGACGGAACGGAGCGCGGACTCCAGGACGTCCCGCGGCGGCTTGCGGGTGGCCATGAGCCGACGGAGGTAGGTCTCCAGGTCGCCCGCGATTTGCGGGTGGGCCAACTTGAGCTGCACGATCTGCAGGAGGATGGACTGGTTGGTCTCGTTCTGCAGGTGGGCCGCGATGAGCATGTTGTTGGCCTCGACGTAGCGCTTGGCGGCGATGAGCTTGCGCCCGGAAGCCACGAGGAGTTGCGGCGGTACGTTCTTGTTCTGCATCAGCCGCTGTAGGTTGATGAGCCCGATCTCCGGCTGGCCGTCGGCGAAGTACCCGATCGTGCGGAGCGCGTCGAAGGCGATGCGGGTCTCGCTCATCCATTGCTCGCGGTCGCTCTGGCGGATGAGTTCCTCGATGAGCATGACCGCCGCGTGGGGCTGCTGGGAGTTGATGAGGCACTCGGCGTGGGTGAGCGCGAACTTCAGGCGGTTGGGGAAGCGGCGTTCCTCGGACCACTTGAGCAGGCGTC
>DBCN01000125.1:740-6760 GCA_002293065.1 Opitutia bacterium UBA957 | reverse complement strand
AGCGACTGGATGGTCGGTCCCGGGTTGGACGGGTCCTTGATGAACAGCAGGTCGAGGCAATCCTTGGCCCCCGCCAGGTTGCCGTTGTCCTTGAGCCATTTCGCCTTGAGTTCGAGCAGGCGGCTAACCCCCGGATAGGCGGTGGTCGCGGCGTCCAGCAGCTTGAGCGCTTCGGCCCGTTCGTTGGTCTCCCAGAGGACTTGGCACTTGAGCAGGAAGCCCTCCGGGGTCCGGTCGAGCTGGTAGGCCTGGATCAACCGCGCGGTCTCGGTGTAGTTGCCGCGGAGGAAGTTGGCCTGCGCTTGGGCGATCTCCAGGTCGCTCTTGATGCCCGCGTTGAGGCCCGGCATCGGCAGGTACTTCTTCGCGCAGTCGATGATGCGCTGGTCCTGGTCCAGCATGAAGCTGCGGTAGAGGAAGGACCGGAAGTGCGGCTGGTCCTCCAAGGAGAACTCCAGGGACTCCTCGAGGATCTGGTAGGCGTCCAGCGGACGGCCGAAGGCGAAATACAGGTCCGCGCAGAGCCGTTGGGCCTCGAGGTTCTTGGGGGCGAGGTTCGCGCCGGTACCGATGTACTTCGAGAACTCGGCGTAATCTTGGCGGGCCAGCGCGGCCTTGGCGACGGTCACGAAGTATTCGCCTTTGTGTTGGAGGTGCGCGACGCGACCGTATTCCTCGCGGCTCTTCAGGATGTTCGCCCGCTCGCGTTGCCGGACTTCTTCCTTCGTGAGCGGGAGGTTGGCGAACCAGTTGCCGACGGAGTCCGGGAAATAGAGGTACATGTCCCCGCGGCGGGTCGTCGTGATGCCGCCCATGTAGCGTTCCTTGAAATAGTAGGCTTCCGCGCCGAGGAGCCAGGTCGCCAGAGCCGTGACGGGCAGCAACCAAGCCAAGCGCGGCCAATTGGGGCGATAGCTCAGGTCGTGGTAGCCTTTCTGCTCCACCAGCACCAACCCCAGCAGCATCCGGCGGGTCCGTTTGCTGCCCGGACCCTGACCATAGACGTAAGTGGGATCGTCGGCCATCGCTGCACCCAATCAATCTCCGACCTGCTTTACGGGCAAGTGCGGAGTGCCCCGACTCAGAGCGCGCCGGCGATTTCGTCCACGTTATCCGTGGGGGGGAGGCAGGTGGTGCCCACGCAAAGCTGGAAACCGTGGGTTTCTGGTGAGGCGACGAGCAGCAGTGGCCGATGGGGGCGGGCGTGGGCTGAGGTGTTTACCTGTCCCCCGAGGGCCGCTTGTAACGCCGCGAGGTTCGCCGTGGGCGCGTGTTTGAGCACCGCATGGCCCAGCGCATACCGGGTCAGTCCCTCCAAGGCGTGGGCGACGCCATTGGGCACATTGCGGGCCATGCCACCGTAGGCCTGCGAGAGGTCTTCGAGGGTCTGGCGCCAGCGGTCTTCGCCGGTCAGCGTGTAGGCTTCCGCGCAGGCATGGACCATGGCGGAGTTGCCGGCGGGCACGGCATTATCGAACCAGTCTTTCTGCCGGACGGAAAGGTCAGCGCGGCCCGCCGGCGCGAAGAAGAAGCCGACGGCGTGGGGATCGGTGAAGCGGTCCACCGTGGCCTGCATGAGCGCGCGGGCCCGGGTGGCGAAGCGCGGGGATTCGCCGGGCAGCCCCCAGGATGCGTACGCGGCGAGGGTGTGCTCGGCTTGGGCGAACCAAGCGTAGTCGGTGAGGTTGCCCGTCAGCGAGGCTTGGTCGCCGTGCGCGACCGCACGCAGCGTGGGCGATGCGCCCTCCTCGGCGAAGAGTCGCCATGCGGTGGCTTCGATGTCGGCCGCGAGCTCGAACCAATCCTTCCGGCCGAAAATCCACGCGGCCTTCGCCAGCGCCCGGATGAGCAGGGCGTTCCAGCCGAGCAAGGCCTTGTCGTCGCGCTCCGGTTGCGGGCGCAGGTTGCGGGCCGCCAGTAACGTCGCGCGGGCGCCGGCGAGGCGATCGCGTTCCCCGGTCTTGGCGCGGAGCTTGGGAATATTGGCCCCTTCGAAGTTGCCTTGGTCCGTCAGCCCGTAGGCAGCGGCGAAGGGGAGGGCCTCTTCACCGAGCAAGGCCACGATCTCCGCCGGTTTCCAGACGTACGTCGTCCCTTCCTCGTGGTGCGTATCCGCGTCGAGCGCACTGGCGTAGAGGCCGTTGGGCAGGCGCATCTCCCGCCGGAGCCACCCGATGGTTTCCTCGCAGATGCGGGCATACAGCGGGTCGCGGTAGCGGGCCCAAGCCTCGGCATAAGTCCCGAGCAGCTGGGCGTTGTCGTACAGCATCTTCTCGAAGTGCGGCACGGTCCAGTCGCGGTCGACGCAGTAGCGGTGGAAGCCGCCGCCGATCTGGTCGAAGAGCCCGCCGCGGGCCATCCCGCCCAGCGTGACCGTGAGCACGGCGTCGAGTCGCGTGGCCAAGGCACGGTCTTGCTCGACCGCCGCGGTGCCACGGATGGCGAGGAGGAAATCCACCGTCGGCGGAGAGGGGAATTTCGGCGCGCCGCCAAAGCCGCCGTAGGTGTCGTCGTGCTGCTCGCAGAGACGCTTCGCCGCCGCCAGGAGGTCGGCCGGCTGCGGCGAGCTCCCATCCGCATCGGGCGCGCGCGTCAGGTGCGTCAGGTTCTGGGCGATGGCATCGGCGTTCGCGGCGAGTTCGTCCTTGTTCCGGTGGAAGAAGTCGGACACCCGCATCAGCAGCTGCGGCCAAGGCACTTGGCCTTGTCCGCGGTCTTCGGGCGGGAAGTAGGTGCCGCCGAAGAAGGGACGTCCGTCGGGGAGGCAGAAGCAATTGAGGGGCCAGCCACCGTGTCCGTTGATCATCTGGACGGCGTCCATCATGAGTTTATCGACCTCGGGGCGTTCTTCCCGGTCGACCTTGATGCAGATGAAGTGCTGGTTCATCAGCTCCGCGATGTAAGGCTGCTCGAAGGACTCGCGGGCCATGACGTGGCACCAGTGGCAGGAAGAGTAGCCGACCGAGACGAGCACCGGCTTGCCTTGGGCTTGGGCCGCGGCAAAGGCCTCCGCACCCCACGGCCACCAATGGACGGGGTTAGCCGCATGCTGTTTCAGGTAGAGGGACTGCTCTTGGGCCAGACGATTGGACACCCCCGCAAGGTTGCGGCTCTTTGGCCGGGTGCAACCCTCGAGGTTTTGGCCTGTTCGTCTTGCAGGCGCAGGGGGCGGGCTTAATCCTCCTTCTCCCCATGCGGCGCCTCCTCCTTGCCCTTTTTCTCGCCACGGCGGCCGTCCAGGCCGTCGAGGTGCAGCTGGTCTTTGACGATAAGGCCGACGAAGCGAAGTTGAAGGCCTTCGGCGCCCGCTCCGTGGAGCTCATCAAGGAATGGGAACCGAAGATCGCCGTGGTCCTCGGGACGGCCGAGGCCAAGCGCCCGAAACAACTGACGGTCCGCTTCAAGGACATGGACGGCGTGGCCTTTTGGGACGGTAAGGCCATCACGGTTTCGACCCGTTATGCTTCGAAGCGTCCGGACGACGTGATGTTGATCGTGCATGAACTGACGCACGTCCTGCAGGGCTACCGCCGGATCCCCAGCTGGATGACCGAGGGCATCGCCGACTATGTCCGCTTCGGCATCGCCGAGGAAGGGAAGTTCGGGATCCGCATCGACCCGACCAAGAACAAGCCGCGTGATTCCTATCGCGTGACGGGTTACCTGATTCTCCAGGCCGAAAAACGTCATCCCGGCTTGGTCAAGAAACTGCACCTCGCCGGCGTGTCCGGCGGGGATGTCGAGAAGGTCTGGTCCGAGCACTGCGGCCAGACGATCGATGAGACCTGGGCCGCGGTCGTGCCCGCCAAGACGAAGTAAGCATGCCGACGATCCGCGTACTCGACCCGACGGTCGCCAACCAAATCGCCGCGGGCGAAGTGGTCGAGCGCCCCGCCGCGGTGGTCAAGGAACTCCTCGAGAACGCCCTCGATGCCGGGGCGACCCGCGTGGTCGTGGATTTTTCCCGCGGGGGCAAGGCGCTCACGGTCGTCGAGGACAACGGCAAGGGCATGACGCCGGCAGAGGCTTTGCTGAGCGTCGAGCGGCACGCGACCAGCAAGATCCGCCTCGCCGCCGACCTCGACCGCATCGCGACCTTTGGCTTCCGTGGCGAAGCCCTGCCTTCCATCGCCAGCGTGGCGCGCTTCACCCTGCAGACGCGGCCGGCGTCCGCTCCTTCCGGCACCGAACTGCTCATCAATGGCGGGCGGGTCGTCCATCAGCGCGAGCATGGCATGGCGCCCGGCACGCGCATCGAAGTCGCCAACCTTTTCCATCCCGTTCCCGCGCGCTTGAAGTTCCTCAAGTCCGATGAGACCGAGGCCGCCCACATCATCCGCCTCGTGCGCCTGTATGCGGTCTCGCACCCGCAGGTGGGTTTCTTGCTGCGCGAAGACGGCCGCGAAATCTTCCGTTCCCCGGGCAATGTCCCGTTGCTGGACCGCGTCCGGGAAATCTGGGGCCGCCAGGTCGCCGATGAAGTCAGCCTGATGCCGGTCTTCGAGCGCGATGGGATGCGCCTGAGCGGGTTGTTGGGTAAGCCCGGCGTGAGTCGCGGCACGCGCCAGGACCTCATCACCGTCGTCAACGGACGCCCCGTCGATAGCCGCACGATGGCTTTCGCGCTGACGGAGAGCTACCACACGCTCATTCCGAAGGGTCGCTACCCCTTGGCCTTCGCTTTCCTCGAAATCGACCCGGCTTGGGTCGACGTGAACGTGCATCCCGCCAAGCGCGAGGTGCGTTTCCGCGATGAGGCCCGCGTCCGGGGTTTCCTCATCCAGTCGGTCCTCTCGGTGCTGCAGGCCCGCATGGACGACGGTTTGCCCACAACGACGATTCCGGCCATCACGCCGACGCTGGCGCCGGCGACCGTTGCCCCGCTGGCTGCCCCTGGGCCGACTTCGGTGGTCAGCCCAGCGCCGACCGCGGCCTATGTGCCCCCGGTTTCCCTTCCGCCGCCGTCGGCTCCAGCCAGCGGCAGTTCGCTACGCCTCGGTTGGCGGCTCCTGGCGCGCTTGCGCGAAGAGCGCGCGGCCTTCGAAACCCCGACGGGCCTGGCCATCCTCGATATCGGCGCCGCCCACCAGCGCGTGCTCTACGAAGACATCCTCCGCCAGTTCTCGGAGCGTAAGCCGATCAGCCAGCCCTTGCTGGTGCCCTTGACCATCGAACTCGAGCCGCTGCCGGCGGCGGTGCTCAAGGAGCGCATGGGGCTGCTGCAGGATGCGGGCTTCGACTTCGAGGAATACGGACGCAACTTCTGGCGCGTGGGCGCCTTGCCGATCTGGTTGGACCCGTCCGACGCGCTGGGCTTCCTGCGCGACCTGCTGGCCGAGATGGCCCGGCGGGAAGGGGACTTCGGTCGCCCCGCCTTGGCTTACGACGCCTTGGCGCGGATGGCGGTCAACAAGGCCCGCCGGAAGGGCGATGCCTTGGCCGATGGCGAGCTGCTGGAACTCGTCCAAGCGCTCTTCCGCACCGCGCAGCCGGGGACAGACCCCAAGGGCCGCCGGACGTTCGTGGAGTGGACGGACGCCGACCTGGGCCGGCGTTTCGGCTGATCAGCGCCGCCCGCCTTTGCGGCGTTGCTTCGCGGGGGCCGGCTTGCCGGTCCGCAATGCTTCGATCTGGTCGCGCAACATCGCCGCCTTCTCGAACTGCAGTTCGTCCGCCGCCTCGAGCATCTCTGTTTCGAGGTCGGCTAAGACGCGCGCTACATCGCGGTCATCGGTGCCTTCGGCCACCGCGAGGAGCGCTTCTTCTTCGTCGACGAGGCTTTCCTCGATCGCCCGGACCGTGCTCTTGGGCGTGATGCCATGCTTCACGTTGTAGGCCTGCTGGCGTTTGCGACGGTCGCCGCAGATGGTCAGTGCCCGCGTCAACGACTTCGTCATCACATCGGCGTAGAGCAGCACCTTGCCGTCGACGTGTCGCGCCGCGCGCCCGGCGGTCTGGATGAGGCTCGTCTCGCTGCGCAGGAAGCCTTCCTTGTCCGCGTCGAGGATGCCGACCAAGGC
>DBCN01000125.1:0-599 GCA_002293065.1 Opitutia bacterium UBA957 | reverse complement strand
CCATGCTCGCGCATGAACTGCGAAAGGTCCTCGGACATCCGCTTCGTGAGCGTCGTGACCAGCGTGCGCCACCCGAGGCCGGCGACGCGCTTGGCTTCACCGATGATGTCTTCGACCTGCCCGCGGATGGGCCGGACCTCCATGATGGGGTCGAGCAGGCCGGTCGGGCGGATCACCTGTTCGGCGATGACGCTGGAGACCTTATATTCATGCGGCGCCGGTGTGGCCGAGACGTAGACCGTCTGGCCGGAAATCGTATCGAACTCCTCGGGCCGCAGCGGGCGATTCTCCATGGCGGAGGGCAGGCGGAAGCCGAAGTCGACGAGCTTTTCCTTGCGGGCGCGGTCGCCGTGGTACATCCCGCCGATCTGCGAGACCGAGACATGGCTTTCGTCGATGAAGACCAGTCGGTCCTCGGGGAAGAAGTCCAGGAGGCAATGGGGGCGCTCGCCGGGCCGCCGTCCGGCCATGTGCATCGAGTAGTTTTCGATGCCCGAGCAGAAGCCCGTTTCGCGCAGCATCTCGAGGTCGTGCTCGACGCGCATGCGGATGCGTTGGGCTTCGATGAGCCGGTGGGATTTCTCGAAGAACGCGACCCG
>DBCN01000097.1:4858-10172 GCA_002293065.1 Opitutia bacterium UBA957 | reverse complement strand
GCTTGCGCGCGCAGGGGCATGCGGGCCTCGTGCTCTTCTCCAGCGGGACCAGCGGCCGGCCGAAGGCGATGGTGCAGGACCTCACCGTCCTGCTTTCCACTTACCACGCCCGCCGCCGGAATCGCCTGTCCGTGCTCGCGTTGCTGGGCTTTGACCACATCGGGGGTCTGAACACCTTGTTCGGCGCGTTGGCGGCCGGATCGACGCTGGTCGTCCCCGCTGACCGTTCGGCCTCCGTCGTGGCCGCAGCCATGGCCCGCCACCGGGTTGCGGTGCTGCCGGCCTCACCGACGTTCCTGAACCTTCTCCTGGTTTCCGGTGAACACCAGATCCATGACCTGGGCACCTTGCGCGTCATCACCTACGGCACCGAGCCGATGCCGCCCGGCTTGCTCCCGCGCTTGCGTGCAGCTTTCCCGTGCGCGCGCTTCATCCAGACTTTCGGTACCAGCGAGACGGGCATCGTCCGGACGGAGAGCCCCGATGCGGCTTCGACCTTCATCCGGTTCGTCGATCCATCCACCGAATGGAAGGTGGTGGATGATGAGCTCTGGTTGCGGAGTCGGACGCAGGTCGGGGGCTATCTGGATGCGCGTGATGGGGCGGGGAAGTTCACGAGCGATGGTTGGTTCCGGACCGGCGACAAGGTCGAGCTCGGGCCCGAGGGTACCTTGCGGATCCTCGGCCGACTGGGCGAAGTCATCAACGTCGGCGGAGAGAAACTCATGCCGGCCGAAGTCGAATCGGTGATCCTCGGCTTGCCGGCGGTCTTGGATTGCCGGGTCAGCGGCGTGGCCAGCGCCTTGATCGGTCAAGCGGTCGTCGCGGAAGTCGTGGCGGCGCCGGGGGCGGACCACGAGCAACTGCGGGCAACGATCCGCACGGCTTGTCGCCGGGCGTTGGCGGCGCACAAGGTGCCGACGCGCGTCCGTTTCGTCGCAGCGGTCAGCGGTGAGCGACTTAAGAAAACCCGCTGAGCATGCACCCGACCTTACGCTTTCTTGCGCAGCATCCGTTGCTGCGCGGCCGACCCTGGGTGGGGTTCGGGCGGTTCCTGTGGTGGCAGGCCATCTCACGGGTTCGTCCGGGGCGGCATCGCTTCGCTTGGCTTGGTGGCGCCAAGCTTTGGCTCCGGCGCGGTTGGGGTGGGCTCACGGGGAATTATTATGCCGGGCTGCATGAGTTTGAGGACATGGCTTTCCTCCTGCATTTCCTTCGCCCGGATGACCGCTTCGTCGACGTCGGCGCGAACATGGGCAGTTACACGGTTCTCGCCCGTGGGGTCTGTCGGGCCTGCACCGTCAGTTATGAACCCGTGCCGGTGACCTTTGGACGGCTGCAGGATAACCTGGCGCTTAACCAAGCGCTCGATGAACGCTCCCGCCTGGTGAATGCCGCGGTCGGCTCCGCGCCCGGGACGCTCCGGATGAGCGAAGGCCAAGATGCCATGAACCATGTCGCGCGGCCCGATGAGACCGTTGCGCTGGAGGTCCCCGTCGTCACTTTAGACGATGACCTCTTCGCGACGCCGCTCTTGATGAAGGTCGATGTCGAAGGTTTCGAGACGGAGGTCTTCCGCGGCGCCCGGCGTCACCTGGCCAACCCCGCGTTGCGGGCGCTCATCGTGGAACTCAACGGCCTGGGCCAGCGCTACGGCTATGACGAACAGGCCCTGCACGCGGATCTCCTCGCCGCTGGATTCCGGCCTTTCAGCTACGATCCCTTCGCCCGCCGGTTGAGTCTCGTGGCGGCCCCGGGCCCCCACAACACCCTCTATTGCCGAGACCTAGCCTTCATCGAGGCCCGCCTCGTCTCCGCTCCGCCCGTCACCGTCCTCGGGACGACTTTCTGATCCATGCAGCCAGCTCCACCGATGTCTCCGCCGTTCGCGCCGCGCAAACTCATGCCCGTCGGGGTGGTGACGACGTGGATGCTCTTTGCGGCCTATGTCGTCTTGACCCTCCCTACGCAGTGGGTGAAGGCCGTCCTGCCATATTATGGCGATGTGGTTTTCGGCGTGATCATGCTGCTGGTCGCCATCCCGTATCTGTTCCTCCGCAGCTTTTGGCGCGGCACCTCGAAGTGGGCCTTGGGTTTGATGCTCTACGGCATGATCGTCACCTACCTGACCCGCGGGGCGGAAGGGGCCTGGGCCTTGGGGTGGCGCGAATTCATCCTGGACGCATTCCTCTTCCTGGCGGTGGCCTTCGGCATCAAGTTGGGCGAAGCCTCCTTCGAGTCCCTCCGCACCTTGGTTTCGCGCGTCTCCTGGGTCTGCGTCCTGATGGGGACCGCGAACATCCTCCTGTTGCGATTCGGTTATGTGCAGATCGACGCCGACGCAAGCAATCGCGTCGTCAGCATCAGTTTGTTCTATGTCATCAGCCCGCTGCTCTTCCTGGTGCCCTTGCAGGTGGTTTTCCGGCTGGGGCTCCTCTTGCCGATCCTGTCGGTGACGATGGTGGGATTGGTCGCCTACTTCACGCTGACCCGCTCCATCGCCATCGCCTTCTTCCTCTTGTTCGCCCAATTGCTGCTGCTCTTGTTGCGCCGGGCGATGGGCGCCTTCGCCACGGGCTTCACGGTTTGGCTCTTCCTCGTCTTCCCTCTCATGGCGCTGGGGGGATATTACATGATGGGTTCGATCACCGATGCCCGTGGGATGGACAGCATCATCAACACCACCGGCCGGAGCCTGGAACTCGAGGAGTTTTTGGACCAGATGACGACGCGTGGCTGGGTCACGGGCAATGGGCTCGGCACGGGCTTCCTGATGAATGGCTACGACCCGACGACGGGGGCGCCCATGAAGGTCATCACGACGGGCTTGCACTACAGCACCTTGACGCCGGTGCTGAAGCTCGGGGTCGTTCTCACGGGCTTCCTTTGGTTGGCGTTGATTTATGCGATGGGCCGGGTGTTCTTTGGGCCCGGCGAAGTCGACCAGAAGGCGGTGATCCTCGTGCCCTTCAACTACGCCGTCGTTTACTCGATCTCCGGGGGCTGGTTGGCCTCGGCGTACCTCATCTTCGGCCTCGCGCTTTACCTGCTCTTCAACTTCCGCACCTTCGCCGAAACCGCGGCGGCCGCCGCCCAACCCCGCCCCCCTGATGGACGCCCCTTGCTTCACCGTCGTCATCGCCACCTATAACTACGGCCGGTTCCTCCGGGCGGCGTTGGATTCCGTCTTGGCCCAGTCGTGCCAGGACTTCGAACTCATCGTCGTCGATGGGGCGAGTACCGACGACACGGTCGAGCTCCTGCGGGAGTACGCTCCACGCTTGGCTTGGTGGGTGAGCGAGCCGGACCGGGGGCAGAGCGATGCCTTCAACAAGGGCTTCGCCCGCGGCCGCGGCCGTTATTTCGTTTGGCTGAACGCCGATGACATCCTGTTGCCCGGAACGTTGGCCGCCGCGAAGTCGGCGCTCGCGGATGGTCGTCATCCCTGGGCATCCGGCGACTTCGTCCGCACCAATGCCGACCTGGAGTTGCTCGCTTGTTTCCGCGGGCCAACGGAGCAGCCCACCTGGTTGCGCCGACCGGACGCGCCGATCACCGTCTGCGGCCCCAGCAGTTTCTTCGCGGCGGAGTTGTTCCGCGAGGTCGGGGGGTTTGCGACCGACCTACGCTACGCCATGGACCTCGACCTGTGGCTGAAGTTCATGACCCGCGGGCATTACCCGCGGCGGTTCGCGCATTATTGTTGGGCCTTCCGGATGCACGAGCACTCCAAGACCGCCGACCAGTTCTCGGCCTACGTCAATCCGCGTGCCAAGGAAATCCAGGCCGAGGTCGCCGCCCTCTACGCGCGCCTTGGTTATCGCCTCTCGCCGTGGGCTCGGCTGCTTTCCGCGGCGCACAAGGTTGCCGATGGCAGCGCTTGGGGGGCCTGGTGCGATACCCGGGCCTTCCGCGGCCAGCCCGCCCATCTCATCTCCGCCGAAGCGTGATCCTCATCGACGCTACCTATGTCAACGTCGGCGGTGGGGTCGGCCTCCTCCGCCGGCTGCTCGGCGAATTGCGCGGCCGCACCGAGTTCACCCTCCTGCGCGACATCCGGGTCAAGGACCTGGATACGGCCGGCTGTCGGGTGATTGACGTGCCGCCTTCGCATTTCGCGCGCCGGCGTTTCTATCAAGCCCACGGTCGCGAGTTCTCGCGGGTGTTCTGCTTCGGCAACGTTCCGCCGTTGGTCAAGCTCCCGGTGCCCACGGCAACCTACTTCCACAACCTGCTCTTCTGTGAGGGATACCTGCAGCAGTCGGCTCGCGACCGCTGGGTCGCCCGCCTGAAGATGGCTTATATCCGACATCATGCCGCCAATACGGACGCCTTTCTCGTCCAGACGGGCAACATGGTCGCGGCCTTGCAGCCGCTCATCGGCCGACGCGCCCCCATCGCGGTCGTCCCTTTCTTCGCCTTTCCCCGCTCGAAGGTGCCGCCCGCAGGCGCTCGCCAGTGGGATCAGTTTGCGTACGTCAGCGAGGCCCATCCGCACAAGAATCACCGGCGCCTCCTTGCCGCCTGGCGCCACCTGCTTGCCCGCGGCCTCCGGCCGGGCCTACATCTCACCGTGACCGCGACCTACCCGGGCATACTCGCGGAGATCGCGGAACTGCAGCGAGCGGGCGCGCGGATCACCAACCATGGGTTCGCGCAATCGGCCCCGATTTATGCGCGCTGCGGCTACCAGATCTACCCGTCGTTGGTCGAAAGCTTCGGGCTAGGCTTGATTGAAGCCGCCGATGCCCAGTGCGCCGTGCTGGCGGCCGACCGGCCTTACGTCCACGCCGTCGTCGAACCCCACGCGGTTTTCGATCCCCATTCGCCCACGGCCATCGCCGATCTGGTCGCCCGTTGCGCGGGGCAGCCGGCGCCGGCATCCATCGCCAAGGTCCCGGACGAGATAGCGAGGTTGGTCGCTTGGCTGAGCGAAGGGACCCCGTTCATGGAGGAACGAACTTAGCATGTGCGGCATCGCCGGATATTTCGGAGATTTTGCCCCCGGCTTGCTCGCCGAAATGGGAGCCGCCATCGCCCACCGCGGTCCGGATGGGCAGGGAGCTTGGACCGCAGGCCGCATCGGCTTGGCGCACGCTCGTCTCGCGATCATCGATCTCTCGGCGGCGGGCGCCCAGCCGATGGTCTCGGCCGACCGACGGGTGGTGGTGACCTTCAATGGGGAGATCTACAACTTCCGCGAACTGCGCAATCGCCTCGCCAGTGAGGGCGTGGCCTTCCGCGGGTCGAGCGACACCGAAGTCCTCGTGGAATTGTTGGCGCGGTTCGGCGAGCAGTGCCTCCCTTGGCTGAA
>DBCN01000097.1:2892-4759 GCA_002293065.1 Opitutia bacterium UBA957 | reverse complement strand
CGAGCGGGTATGCCTTCGCTTCCGAAATCAAGGCGCTCCGGCCGGTGCCGGGCATCGACTGGTCGCCCGATCCCATCGCCATCGCGGCTTATCTGACGTTGCTCTACGCGCCCGCCGACCTCACGCCGGCCCAGGGCGTACGCAAGCTGCAGCCGGGCGAAATCATGGAATGGAAAGAGGGCGCCGCGCCGGTCATCCGCCGCTTCGCCGCCCGCGCCAATGAGCAGGTGCCGCATGACCTCAGCACGACGGACGCGGTCGAGGCGTGCCGATCCTACCTGCAGCAGGCGGTGGGTCGGCAATTGGTGGCGGACGTGCCCCTCGGCGGATTCCTTTCCGGCGGAGTGGATTCAACGGCTTTGGCCGCGCTGGCGGTCAAGGCCCTCGGGCAAGGCGAGCGCTACCCATGCTTCACGGTGGCGTCACCGATCGAAACCGCGCGCGGCAAGGAGGGGAATCCGGACGACTTCCCCTACGCCCAACTGGCGGCCAAACGCCTCGGGGTCCCCTTGCACGCGATCAGCCCGGAGTCGGCCGCGATTCAGGACGTGGATCGCTTGGTCTGGATGCTGGATGAGCCGACGCCCGACCCGGCGGCGTTCATGACGTATGCCATCAGCCGACAGGCCCGCGCCCAAGGCGTGAAGGTCCTTCTTTCCGGCGCGGGTGGCGACGACCTCTTCAGCGGTTACCGTCGGCACCAGGCTTTGCAGTCCGAACGCTTTTGGGGTTGGTGGCCGAAGCCTCTCCGGGCGGGCCTCCGCCAGTTCACCGCCCGCAACTCCCAAACCAACCCGCTCTCCCGTCGACTCAGCAAGCTGTTCGCCCATGCGGATGCGGAACCCGACGAGCGTCTGGCGAGCTACTTCCTTTGGCTGGGGCATGAGGCCATGCTCCCGCTGCTCGGGACGGATTTTCGCGCCGCCTTAGGCCCGCGCCGTGCCACGGATTTGCTGACGGGCTCGATGGCTCAGTTGCCTGAAGGGGTGACGCGCTTGAGCCGGATGCTCCATCTCGACCGGAGTTTCTTCCTCGCGAGCCATAACCTGAACTACAAGGACAAGATGGGCATGGCTTGTGGCGTGGAAATTCGCGTCCCGCTGCTCGACCCCGACCTTGCGTCTTTCGCCGAACGGCTCACGGACAGCCAGCGCATCCACGGCCGGGAAACCAAGCATCTCTTCCGACGCGCCCTCCGCGGTGTGGTGCCTGCCGAAGTCCTCGATCGAACAAAGGTGGGCTTCGGCCTCCCGCTCCGCGGGTTCTTCCATGAGGTCTATGGGCCGCAACTCCGCCGCCTGGCCGCGGAAGGCCGTCTCGATGGCACCGGTGTCTTCACGGGGGCGGGGGTGCTGGCCTTGCTGGACGCCGATCGCCGCGGCGAAATCGACGCCACCTACCCGTTGCTGGGCGTGCTTTGCATCGAGTCCTGGCTCCGGCAATTCGCCCAACGATAACTTCCAATGCATAGTTCCATCTCCAATGTCCGGCTGGCCGGACTCGCCGTCTCCACCGGCTCGCTCACCCGCGACTTCATCGCGGATGGTTTGGCCTTGGGCCTCGATCGAGTCATGCTCGAGCGGACGGCCCAGACCATCGGCCTGCGGGAACGCAAGGTCGCCGCGCCCGGGGTCACGGCATTGGACCTCTGCGAAGACGCCGCGCGACGCCTCTTGGACGCGGCTGGCCTCGACGCGACCGCGATTGATGCCGTGATCTTCGTCACGCAGACGCCCGATCATCCCCAGCCGAACAACGCCTCGTTGCTGCATGGACGCTTGGGGCTCGCCACAGGGGCCGCCGCCTTCGACCTCTCGCTCGGTTGTTCCGGGTGGGTTTACGGACTCCAGCAGGCCGCGCTCCTCTG
>DBCN01000097.1:0-2796 GCA_002293065.1 Opitutia bacterium UBA957 | reverse complement strand
TCGGCGGACCCGCTTTTCGGCGATGCCGGTTCGGCCGCATTGATCGAACGTACGGGGCAGGCCGCCGCCTGGCATTTCGAATTAGGCGCCGATGGCAAGGGCGCGAACGCCATCATCGTGCCGCAGGGCGGGGCGCGCATGCCGGCTGACGGCAAGCCTTTGACGGAGATCCCGGATCTGGACGGCAACGTCCGTCACGCCGCCAACTTAGCGATGCAGGGCGGGGAGGTCTTCAATTTTTCGCTCCGCCAAGCTCCGCCCGCGGTCGCCGCAGTCATGCGCCACGCCCATTATGCGGTCGAAGCGACGGATGGCTTGGTCCTGCATCAAGCGAACCGCTTTGTCATCACCACGGTCGGACGGAAGTGCGGCTTCCCGGCGGCGAAGACCCCGAGCGACGTCGTCGAGCACTACGGCAACCAGAGCTCGGCTTCGATCCCCTGCGCGATGATCCACGCTTTCGCCGAGCCGCTCGCCGCCCGTCCGTTGAAACTCGTCCTCTGCGGGTTCGGCGTGGGTTGGTCCTGGGGCGCCGTGGCCGCGGAGCTCGGTCCGCTCATCATCGCCCCGATTCAGCCTTACCCGCTTGCCCGATGACCTTGAACGATCAATTGCAGGCGCTCCGACGGGACGTGGACCTTTTCGCCGGCGCCACCCTCGACACGCCCTTGGCGTCCCTGCCGCATTGGGGCTCCTTGGCGGTGTTGCTCGTCATTCAACATTGCGAAACCCAGCACGGCTTGGCCCTGACCGGGACGCAAATCCGCGGTTGTTCGACCGTCGGCGATCTCCTTGCACTCATTCCTCAACAACCATGAAAAAACTCTTGATCGTGGGGGCCGGTGGTTTCGGCCGTGAACTCCATGCCTGGGCGAGCCAGCATCCCGATTGTGGTCGGACGTGGGAGCTCGAGGGCTTCCTCGACGACAATGCGCAGGCGCTCCAGCCGTTCGGTTCCTTCGCCCGCGTCTGGCCGCTGACGGGGCATGTCGTCGATCCCGCCAAGCTCTACCTCTGCGGGCTGGGCCTGCCGCCGGTGAAGGAGAAGCTGCTGCAACCATTGCTTGCCGCTGGCGCGAACTTCCCGGCCTTCATCCACCCCCGCGCCCTCGTGGGTGACCGCGTGAAGTTGGGCCGTGGCGTCGTCCTCTGTCCCGGGGCCATCGCCAGCGCCGACATCACCTTGGGCGATTTTGCCATGCTCAACCTCCACGCGACGGTCGGACACGATGCCGCGGTGGGCGCCTGGTCGACCTTGAGCGCGCACTGCGACGTGACGGGCCGCGTGCAGGTCGCCGACCGCGTCTTCATGGGCAGCGGGGTTTCGATCATTCCAGGTCTGTCGATCGGAAGCGGTGCCACGCTCGGCGCGGGCGCGGTGGTCATCAAAGACGTCCCCGCCGGCGTCACCGTGGTCGGCAACCCGGCCCGCATCCTCTAAATGCGTAAAGCCCTCCTCTATGTCGGGGCGACCTGCCTCGTCTTGCTGCTCGGCCTCGTCGTCGCGGCGGAATATTTCTCCCACCGTGACCGGCGGTTCACGGGCCAGGTCGTGGATGCCTTGCCGCGGAACGTGGCGGGCTGGACGCGTCGCGATATCCCCGTCGCCGACGGCAAGGCCGCGAACATGAACGTCCAAGGCATCCTTAATTTCAGCCAAGCCGCCCAAGCGATTTATGCCCGCGGGGAGACGTCCATGCTGGTCTATGTCGCCTATTGGGAGCCGGGCAAGGTCTCCGTCGTCGATGCCGGTTCGCACAACCCCGATTCCTGCTGGGTGAACAACGGCTGCATCCGCACCGAGCGTAGATACGCGGTCACCGCGCAAGTCGGCGGACGGGCCTTGTTGCCTTATGAGTATGGCCAGTATTTGGTGCCTTCCGGCGGCCGCCAGAACGTGGCTTTCTGGCATCTCGTAAACGGCCAACCCAACCGTTACGAAGCGCAGGCCGCGGGTTGGCGCGACGGCCTGATCGGCCGCCTGGAACGCTTGCCGCTTCTCTGGAAGGATATCCGCACCTATGGCCTGAACCAGAAGAGCGAACAGATGTTCGTCCGCATCTCCTCCAACCTGCCCATCGAGCAGATCCTCGCCGACCCCGCCAACCGGGAGCTGTTGCAGGCGTTGCAGGGGCTGGGAGTTTTTTCAGATCAAACTTGGAAATAAGAGCGTGTAAAAGTGCAACCCGCCTGCGGCTTGTGCAAAAGTGCAAAAGTGGAGGCAGATCGGCGTTACCAACGCTTTCGGGCTTGGACCTCTGGCCGAGAGGCTTCCAGGTGAGACATCAGGGCTTGGAGTTGCGCCGAGCATTTTAGGCAAATCGGCTTAAGCGCCGCGTACTCCTCCGGCGATATATGCCCAATCTTTGCGGCTACGTAAATCAAAGTGCGCACCTCGCCGCACGAACCTTTGGCGCGGCGGAGCATATCGTAGAACGTGCGATCGGAGCGGCTCTCAAAGCCTTCCGAAATATTGCACATGATGGAAACGGCGGCGCGCTGAAGCTGGTCCTTAAGCGCCCAGTCCCTGGCTCCAGGGCCTTCTCGCAGGAGGGAGTAGGCTTGAACGACGATTATTTCAGCGGTCTGCCACGCTTCAATTTCTTCGAATCGGGTGAACGTAGCCACTTGGCCAATGAACTTCTTCTCGCTAGGGCATCAACCATCCCGTCCGCCATTTATTGCTCATTCACACCAGAGGGTTGCATGAATAAACCTTTGCACCTTTGCACAGGAGCTCTGCTCCGATTCCAACCTTTGCACCCCTAAGCCGTCATGCCCCGCCTTTATCTTTCT
>DBCN01000151.1:28526-38849 GCA_002293065.1 Opitutia bacterium UBA957 | reverse complement strand
CACGGCCCCCGCCGCCGCCGGCCCGACCTCGTCCGCGCCACGCCGCGCCGCCGACGCCCACCCGAGCAAACCCGCCACGGGCACCAATGGCGTCACCATTGCCGTGGTCAGCCTTCTGGTGCTGGTCGCCGGCAGCCTGGCCTTCGTCTACTTCAACCAGCCCGCAAAAAAGAAGGTCGTCGAAACCATCCAGCCCACGCCGCCACCCATTGACTCGACCGCCGCCGATGAATTGCTCAAGGCCAACCGCGCGATCGCCGATGTCGATGGTTTCATGGCCCGCAACGACTTCGTGGCCGCCGGCAAGCTCTGGCTGGAGAGCTGCAAACTTTCCCCCACCTTTGCCGCCCGCTACCGCGACCAGTACCTGCCCCGCTTGAAGGCGAAGTTCGCGGAAACGACCACCGCCGGCCTCTTGGCCCGACTCGAAAGTCCGACGGCGACGGCCAACCGCAAAGGCATGCTCGAGATCGCCGAAGACGCCGCCGAGGCGTTGCGCATCGGAGAATCCCTCGAAGTCACCAAAGATGCCGCGTGGGAAGAACTCACCCGCATCCGAAGCCGCGCCGAGATGGTGGGCTCCCTCGATATCCGTCCCATCATCTTGACCCAAGGCGAATGGCTGACGGCCGACCTCGGACCGAACTCGCCTTCCACCGCCGAGTTCAAGCTCAGCATGGCCGCGGCCGAGAAGATCGGGCGCTTCATCGACACCACCGGCGCGAACAAGAACGTGACGGTCAATGCCCGCCTTCGCCTGCTCCCGCTCGACTCCTTCCACGCCCGCGACGAGAAGACCAAGTACCAACCCGCGGAAATCCGCACCGGCAGCCAAGCCAACTGGATCGAAGCCACGAGCAAGTCCGGGCGCCAACCCATCGTCATCGGCGTCGGCTCCCGCCTGAATACGATAACGTTGAACTTCGCGGACAACTCCGCGTCCCAACTCCGCGACACCAATCAACTGATCGAAATCGAATTGGCGGATGGTTCCCGCCAGACCATCGCGCTCATCACCAACGTCAAGGCGCTCCGCCCGCTCAACCTCGGCCTCGCCGCGCTGAAGTCCGACGTCGATACCGGCGTGGTCCACGCCGCCGCCTGGGCGGAACCGATCTTGAATTCCTTCATCGCCTCCTCCGGCTCGCTGGGCCTCTACCCCGCTGGCCATGAATTCCCCGATCGCGACCTCGCCTCGACCCGCGCCACCAAGTCGCTCCTCGAGACCGACCTCGTTCGCCTCGAACGGAAGTCCGGACCGGGGGCACCTTCGTACGACGAAGTCAAAGCCCGGCGCAGCGCCTTCACCGCGCAAGACTTCGTGAAAGCCGGCGCCCCCTGGAGCCTACGCGCCGTTTCCGCCCGCGGCGAGGAAGGCTTGCTGCTCGTCGAATTCCGCTAAGCCCGCATGCAGACCGAACGCCTCATCGCCCGGATCCGCGGACAACTCGAAGTCGGTACCCCCGACCTCGAGGCGCGCTCGCTGGCCGGGGAATACGCGACCCTCTGCCAACGCACCCGCGAACGCCTCGAGCAGTGCGCGGCGCTCATCCGCGCCGGCAACGACCACGCCGCGCTCCAAGTCGCCGAATCCGAACCCGACCTGCTCGGACTCTGCGCCCAGCTCAGCTTCGGCGATTCGGAACGCTGGCAGGCGCTCTGCCGCGAACGCGGCCTGCCGACCGGCTTCCCGCTCGACGACCAGCACATCCTCGCGGTCGAGAGCCTGTACGGCAAAGTCATCGGCGAAAACCATCCGCTCTACCGCGATTACCGCGAAGCGATGCGTCAACGGGATGAGGAACGCGCCTTGACGGTCCTGCGCTCCATCGCCCGCATCAACCCGGATGACCCGACGGCGCGCTCCGAACTGACCCGCCTGTCCAGCAAGTTCCTGCGCGAGTCGCTGGGCAAGGTGCTGCAGCTCTTCGACCAAGGCTCCGCACCGGCGGCCGTCGACCTGATGAATCGGATGGAGCGCTTCGGCGCCCTCGCGTTGACCAACGAGCCCCGTTGGGATGACGCCCTCGCGCGGCGCCTCGCCCATCTGCGCGACAAGGCCCACGAACAGATCCAAGCCCTGCTGCCCGAAGCCCGCGCCGCCCGCGAAGCCGGGCACTGGGAAACCTGCGCCGCGCACCTCGGACGCATCCGCACCCTCGAGCGCGACCATCAAGTGACCCTCGCTGCCGGCACCCTCGAGGAAGTGGCGAGCCACGAGTCCTGGGCCGGCGAACTGGCCGCCAGCGCGGAAGCGGAGGCCTCCCAGCGCGCCGCCTTGGAAACGTTGACGAAAGAATGGGATCTGCTCCGCCAAGATGCCACCCGCGGGGCCTCACCCGCCCTCCTCATCTCGCGCCTCAATGCCTGGATCGAAAAAGCGGCGCCACTGAGCGACCGCCTGCCGGAAGGCGTCGTCCGGGAAGCCCGCGGGGTCCGCCAACTCACCCGCGGACGACTCAGCCGGCGCTACACCATCCTCACGACCTCCTGGGTCGCCGGGCTGCTTTGCCTGCTCCTCGGCGCCTACCTGTGGCACGCCCAGCAGGGCAAGGCGCAGGAAGCCAACGAACGCTTCACGGAAATCCAAGCGCTCGCCGAAAGCTGGGAGCACGCCGGCGTCCATGCAAAACTCGCGAAGCTCAAGGAGGAGCACCCTGAGTTCGTCGCGGGTGACGCCATCAAGGAGACGTTCGAAGCGCTCCAACGTCAGGCGAGCGCCCAAGCCGAAACGGAACTCAAACTCAAGGCCGAGGCCATCTACCTGGAACAACGCCGCAAGGAAGGTATCAACCTCTCGAACTTCGCCCCCGTGACCCAACGGGCCAAGGCGTACGTCAACGCCCTCGCCCAAATCGGTCCGGCCGCCACGGCACGCCTGCAAGCGGTCCTTCCGGACCCCGCCGCGGTCCTCGCCACCTGCACCAAAGTGAGCGAAGAAAGCCGCAACGACCTAGCGGCGTTGCGTCGGCAACTCCGGGTCGCCTTGGGCGAAGAGGAGACCGTGGTCAACCTCCCCCGCGCGAACGAAGCGCTGGAAAAGTTGCGCACCTTGCTGGCGACGCTGACCGCCGCCGGCCTCAAGGACCTCGACGAGGCCTACGCCGAAGCCGACCGCGCCGCGCTGCGCCTGGAGACCGACCAGAAATCCGCCAATGCGGTCCGCGGGCTCGCCGACTCCGGCGACCTCAAGGCTTACCTCGACGCCTTGGCGACCGTCGCCCAAACCGCCAAGGAAAATTCCGACCTCCGCAAGCGCGCGAGTTTCATCGCCGAACGCGCCGATGCCCTGCGCAACCTCCCCCGTTCCACCCTCGCCCCCCGCGTGGGCGCCATGTGGGATGGCTTGGAGAAGTCCGATGCCGACGGACTCTTCCAGCCGAACGAACTCCTGGCGACCGAGGACAAGGTGATCCGCGCCTTGGCCGACGACAAGACGACCACCCGGCTCCGCAAGTACAACGTGCGTCAGCATAGCCGCGGGGGCGACCCGCGCATCATGCGCCAGGTCTTCATCGCCGGCGAAATCACCCTGCAGCGCAACCTGATCAGCGGAGGCATCGAAACCGTGCGGACCGCCAAGGAACTCACCCGCGACGGCACCTTGGTCGAATCGTCCTGGAGTTGCCGGGAGTTCAACTCCCCCAACGGCGAAACGACGAAGTCAGGCGAGGACCTCCTGGAAGGCCTCGTCATCCCCGAGCTCGACTACCTCCGCCAGTTCAGCCGCTTCTACGACCTCAAGGCCGGCAAGATGTCCGAACCTTTGCTGCGCAAACTCGACCTCATTCGCCGCAGCCCCACGCCGCACCTCGAGCTCCGCGCCTACCAGATGCAGGAGCTCTTCAAGGTGGCCAGCCAGCGCCCCGAAGCCTGGGGCCTGCTCTACGCGCCTTCCGCCCAACGCGACGCCGACCAGCTGCGCCGGATCACGCAAAATGCGATGAGTCCGTATGACTTCCTCTTCAAGGACAAGTGGGCCGACGTGCAACCCGAACTCCGCGCGTTCTTGACGCGTCAGGTCGGGGCGACCTACGCCGAAGAGGCGCGCTTCTGGCGGCGCACGCTGGGTGAACTCCAAGCCAAGAAGCTGATTTTTGCCGGCACCATCGGCCGCGATGGCAAGCCCGCCCTCCGCGAGCCATTGCAGAACTCCGCGGTCTACGGTCTCGATGCCGAAGGTAATCCCGCCCTGCTCTTCCGGGCCGACGCCGCGGGCAACCTGACCCGCGTCAACGAGCCCGCCCTGCTCACCCCGCTGCTCCGCCTGTCCGGCACCGTCACCGAAGCGGCCCAAGCGGCCGGCATCCCCGCCGGCCTCACCGCGCCCGCCGGCGGTTGGGAATCCATCCTCCAAGGACGCGACCTCTAAGCCATGGCCAAGCCCGACCAATTCCGTCTGCGCTGGAAAGGCGCCATCACCGGCCCCTTCAGTTTGGCCCGCATCAGCGATATGCTCCGGACCGGCGAGATCAGCCTCGTGCATAACATCGAAATCAATGGTTCGTGGCTGACGGTCCGCGACTACTTCCGGACCATCGGACTCAGCCGGGGCACGCTGCTGCCGCCCATCGCTCCCTTAGCGGCGCGCGAGGATTCGGATGCTCCGCCGCCTCCCCCCGGGGCCCCAGGCATCAGCCCAACCCTCAACAGCCCAGCCGCCGTCCCCGTTTCCGCCGCCGGGGAAGCCTTGGAGCGCAATGTCCGCGAAGGCTACCTATGGTGTGGCTCGACCTTCCTCTTTCCGCCGCTGTTCGCGGTCGTCGTGCCGCTTTGGGAAGCAACGGTCGGCACGCTCCCGCCTTACTCAAAATACACGCTGTTCATCTTTGCGACGTTGCTGGGGTGTAGCCTCCCATTGTGGTTGGTGCAACGCGTCGGCCGCCAGATCAGCCACGAAGGGCTGGCCGAAATCTCCCAGTCGCAAAGCCGACTCTGCCTCGTTTTGGCGGGTCTAGGCACGGTTTTCTGGCTGTTTATGTTCTGGTTCCTCGCCAAGCCCGGCCCTTGAAGCATGCAATCGGCTTGACGGACCGCCCCGCTCCCCCTGTCATTACGACCCGGTTTACGGTAGCGTAGCTCAGTTGGTTAGAGCGAGGGACTCATAAGCCCTAGGTCGGCAGTTCAATTCTGCCCGTTACCACCAAACCGGGGAATTTCCGACCAACCACGGCTGCAAACCGCAGCCCGGTGAGGTCAGGATGGTCGACAGAAAAAGACCCTAGCAACGCTAGGGTCCAGTCTCGGGCCGAGATTCGGGGTTAGGCCTTCAGGATCGCAGCCACCGGGACGTCGAGGCCATCTTTCCACAAGGATTCCATGCTGTAGCTCTCACGGACTTCGGGACGGAAGATATGCACGAGGACGTTGAAGCCGTCGACGACGGTCCAACCGCTTTCGGCCTGCGACTCGCTGGCCCGCGCGGGTTCGCCGACGTCGTCCAAGGCCTTCTCGACCTCGATGCGCAAGGCGCGGAGGTGCGGGTCCGAGTTGCCGGTGGCGATGATCATGTAGTCGGCAACGGAGGAAAGCTGACCGAGCTCGAGGACGCGGATGCCGAGCGCCTTCTTCTCATCGAGCGCCTTGACGACGGCGACGACGAACGCCGGCACCTTGGCCGGCACGGCCTTCACGGCGGCGACCTTGGGCGTTTCGGAACGGGTCTTGGCCTTGCTGCCCTTGACCTTCACCACCGGGCGCCGGACCGGCTTCGCCGGACCACGGGACTTGACCGGACCGCGCGACTTACCCGCAGGCTTGGCCGCCGACTTGCCGGCAGGCTTCTTGAAAGACGTCTTCTTCTTGGGGGCGGGCATGGTCAGGATTTGTAGAGTGAGTGTTCTTCGATGTAGGCGCGGACCGCATTGGGCAAGCCGTTTCCGGCCGGTTCGCCCGCCGCCAACGCCGCCCGGAGCGCGGTCGAGGAGACGCGCACGGGCGACTCCTTGAGCACGGTGAGGCGGATAAAGCCCGCAATGGTGGCGGGGGCGGCCACCGGCAAGCCATCGCGGGAGAGCACCGCGAACTCAACGAGCCGTCCCAACGTGTCGATGTCCTTCCAGCGATCCAAGCGCGCCAACTGGTCGGCGCCGATGATCCACACCCGGCGGGCATCGGGAAACTCCGCCGCGAGGTCACGGGCCGTATCGACCGACCAGCAGATGCCGGTCCGACGGACTTCCCGGTCGTCGACGCGCGCCCACGCGCAGGGCGCGAAGGCTAGTTTGGCCATGGCGAGACGATGGGCCGAGGAGGCGAGCGGCGGGACGGCGCGCAAAGGCGCCAAGCCGGCCGGAATGACCTTCACTTCGTCCAAGCCCAGCTGACGCCAAGCCGCCACCGCGGCGGCGACGTGTCCAGCGTGCGGAGGGTCAAAGGTACCGCCAAGAATGCCAAAGGAGGCGGGCATGTCGTCATTCGGAGGCGAAGGAGCCACGGTGGCAACCTAAAGCAGGCTTGAGCCCAGACGATTACCCGGGAACGATGCCACCATGGCGTCAGCCTCGCGCTTCCTCCCTCCGGACCTCCCTCCCGGCCGACCCTTTGCGGTGATTGCCGGCAAGGGGCGCTACCCCGCCCTCCTGGTCGAGTCCGCCCGCGCGCGCGGCGCCCAAGTCCGGCTCGTCTCCTTCGAAGAGGAAACCGACCCCGCCCTCATCGCGACCTTCGCACCCGCCGAACACCGCGCGGTCCCCGTCGGCAAGCTCGGCCAACTCCTCGACTCGCTCCAGGCGCTCGGCGTCGCCGGCGCCGTCATGGCCGGCCAAGTGACGCCCCGTAAGCTTTTCTCCGGCATGGTGCCCGACTTGAAATTGGTCGCGCTCATGGCGTCCCTCCGCGAACGCAACGCGGAGTCCATCTTCGGCGCGATTTCCGTCGAAATCGAAAAGACCGGCGTCCGCATGCTCGATGCCCGCGTCTACCTCGATGACCATCTCGCCAGCCAAGGACCGATGACGGGCTTCTTCTCCGCCGTTTCCGCCGAGGAACGCGCCTTCGGCCTGCGCATGGCCCAGGAAATGGCCCGCCTCGACGTCGGCCAATCCGTCGTCACCGCCAAGGGCACGGTCATCGCCGTCGAAGCCTTTGAAGGGACCGACAACATGCTGAAGCGCTGCGGGGCCACGGGCGGCAAGGAGATGTTGCTGACCAAGACGACCAAGCATGCGCAAGATTTCCGCTTCGATGTGCCCTGCATCGGCCTGCGCACCCTCGAGAGCATGGTCGAAGGCGGGGTCCGCCGCGCCACGCTGCAGGTCGACGGGGTCATCATGATCGACAAGCCCGCGGTCATCGCCCGCGCCAAGGAACTCGGCCTCTACCTCGAAGGCGTCGACCTCTCCGCGTGAACGCCCTCGAAGCCGAGATCGCGAAGTTCCTATCGCAACGCTTCGCGGACGTCGGGGAAATCTCCGCGCTCGAACTCGCCGGCGCGGATGTCACCGCAACGTTGACGCTCCAAGGCCAAGCCGAGCCGGTGACCTTCCGGGTTGCGGGACTGAACTGGTCGAGCGATGGGACGACCTTCACGTTGCGCTTCCGCGAAGCGACTTGCTCGCTGCCTTGGCTCCACGCCGTGCTGGGTCACTGGAGCCGACGCACGCAATCCACCCTCACGCTCAAGGAAGACCTCCGGTTGCTGCCGCTGAAGTTCAAGCTGCCGCGGGCGGCCTAGCCTTCGAAGAAATTCCACGCGAGCGCGCTCTCGACGACGAGCCAAGCGAGGAGCAACGCCAAGATCGCGGCCCACCAGCGGCGATGACGCACCCAGAAGTCCGGCGTCCGCTGATTGACGTCCGGACCGCCCCGTTGCGTGAGCATGAGCCGCAAACGGAGATGCCACGGCGCCCCCACCGCGCCGGGCAACTCGGGATGCTGATAGCCGCCTTCGCGGTAATCCACACGTTTAAAGAATCTGGCGATACGCCCGAACATCTTTCCTACCATACACCCTTCGCCCACGCTTTACAAGCGGGCGGTCAGGGGGTAGTCCCATGGGCGTGAAGGCCACCACCCGGTCCATCCGCGCCCTCAAAGGCACCCGCCCCATCGTCTGCCTCACGGCCTACGATGCCGTGACGGCCCGCATCGCCGACCAAGGCGGTGCCGACCTCATCCTGGTCGGCGACTCCGTCGGCAATACCGTCCTCGGCATGGCCGACACCGTGGGCGTGACCCTTGAGATGATGGTGCACCACACCGCTGCCGTCGTCCGGGCCAAGCCCAATGCGCTCGTCATCGCCGACCTCCCCTTCGGCCTGGCCCACGACAGCTTCCCCAACCTGCTCAAGGCCTGCCGTGCGTTGCTCCAGCAAGGCGGCGCCCACGGCGTGAAGATCGAAGGCGGCGCTTCGCTCGCCAAGCACATCGAAAAGCTGGTCGACGCCGGCATCCCCGTCATGGGGCACGTCGGGCTCATGCCCCAGCGCGTCCACGCCACCGGCTATCGCCGCCGGGGCCTCACGCCGGCCGACCAAGTCCGCCTCTTCGCCGATGCCCAAGCCGTCGCCGACGCCGGCGCCTTCTCCATGGTCGTGGAATGCGTGGATGCGTCCTTCATGCCCAAAATCACCGCCGCGGTCGATGTGCCGACCATCGGCATCGGCTCGGGCGATGGTTGCGACGGCCAGATCCTCGTCATCCATGACCTCCTCGGACTCACCCCGGAACCGCCGCCTTTCGTGAAGCCCCTCGCCCATCTCCACAAGGACGCCGTGACGGCCGTGCAACGCTGGGCCCGCCAAGTCCGCCAAGGAGGCCGCCGATGAACTGCGTCGTCTTCGGTGCCGGCGCCTGGGGCACGGCGATGGCCATCCACCTCGACCGCCAAGGGCACACGGTGACCCTCGTGCCGCGGCGCTTGGAACAGGCGCTCAAGCTGACCGCCGAACGCGAAAACACCGATTACCTGAAAGGCCACAAGCTCTCGGCCTCCCTCCAGATCGGCCTCGAAGCGATTCCCGCGCTCATGGATGCGGATGTGGTCTTCTTGGCGTGTCCGTCCAAAGGCCTCGCCGAACTCGTCAGCCAAATCGGCCCGGCCCTGCGAGCGTCCTCGGCCCGCATGGTCGTCTCGCTCTGCAAGGGCCTCGACCAAAACACCCTCCGCCGCCCTACCGAAGTGATGGCGCTCGCCGCCGGCAAGATTCCCGTGGCGACGCTGAGCGGTCCCAGCAACGCGGATGAAGTCGCCCGCGGCATGCCCACCGCGATGGTCCTCGCCGCCCATCATGACGACGACACGCTACGCGAAGTCCAAGCCGCCCTCAGCGGCCCGACGCTGCGCGCCTACACTTCTTCCGACCTTCCGGGCGTCGAAATCGGCGGTACGTTGAAGAACGTCTATGCGGTCGGAGCCGGCCTGTGCGATGGACTCGGACTCGGCTCCAACGCCAAAGCCGCCTTCCTCACCCGCGCCCTCCAGGAAATGATGCGCGTCGGCGTCGCCGTCGGCGGCCGGCCCGAAACGTTCCTCGGCCTCGGGGGCGTCGGTGACCTCATGGCTACGGCCCATGGTGCCTGGAGTCGCAACCGCTCCTTTGGCGAACAGGTGGCGAAGGATGCCGCCGGCGCCATCGCCGCGCTCGCGACTCGCCGCGACTCCGTCGAAGGCTATCGCGCCACCGACACCTTGACCCGCGTGGCCAAGGCCAGCCAGCTCGACGCGCCCATCCTGTTCTGCCTGCACCGCATCCTGTTCGAAGGACTCGATGCCCGGGCCGGCGTGACGACCCTGATGACCCGGGACCTCAAGCCGGAGGCATGAACGCAGCGGGAACGGAATCGAAACCTTCACCCATCAGCGGGCGGGGTCTTTTTGCTACTCGCGCCTTCCAAGGAGGCGAACGCCTTGCCCCCTACATCGGCGACCTGCTCGACACCCCTCCGGAAGTCCGCACCCCCGGGCAGGCCACCTACCTGGTGGAAATCAGCCCCGGGCGCTGGCTCGACGGCTCAGCACCGACCAACCCCGCACGCCATGCCAACCACGCCTGCTTGCCCAATTCCGAGCTGATCCTAGACACCGCAGCGGGACACCCCTGGCTGGTCGCCTTACACCCGATTGCCGCCGGCGAGGAAATCACCTTTGACTATGGGTTTTCGCTGGCCGAAAGCCTGTTCCACCCCTGCAAATGCGGGGCCGCGGACTGTGTCGGAAGAATCATAGCCGGCCCCTTGCGCCCAGCCCTCCGTCGCCACCTGCGTTTTTCCCGCCGAAGGGATTGACCCACGCCGTCAGGAAGGTCAGTTTTCGCAGGTCCATCTTACCCCATCCATGAAAAAAGTCGCCCTTACTGACCTCGATCCCCGCCTGCAGAAGCA
>DBCN01000151.1:20424-28381 GCA_002293065.1 Opitutia bacterium UBA957 | reverse complement strand
GTCCTAGGTACCCGGAAGGGCCTCTTTGATGGCTTCACCAACGCCCTCTCCGCCGGCGGCATCGCCAAGGCCGTCGAGAAGGATCCGGTCGCCGCCATCGCCGACGCCGAAGCCAAGCTCGCCAAGAGCCCCGCGGACGTGAACGCGAACAAGACCATCGCCGCCGCCGCCCTCAAATTGGAGTTCCCCGAACTCGCCGCCTTCGCCTTCGAAGAACTCACCCAAAGCGAGCCCAAGCAGGTCCAACACTACGTCGACCTCTCGAACACCTGGATCAACGCCGGTGAATACGACCTCGCCCTCGCGGCCTCCGATGCGGGCCTCAAGCTTTTCCCCGGCAACGGCGACCTCCAAGAGTGCGTCCGCAAGGCTTCCGTCAGCAAGACGATGAAGAAGGGCAACTGGGAAGATAAGGGCGACTTCCAGTCCAAGCTCAAGGACAAGGACGAAGCGCTGCGCCTCGAACAGGCCGCCCGCAAGGTCACCGACGCCGGCACCGCCCTCGAACAGGCCGCGGCCTTGGCTGAAAAGATCCAAGCCCAGCCCGACAGCCTCGACCTTTACCGCGACATCGTCCGCCAGTTCATCTCCGCCGGCGACCTCGACAGCGCCATCGCTTGGCTGCAGCGCGGTCGTCTGACGACCCTCGGCAAGGCCGACTCGTCCCTCGAACGCCAGGAAATCGATCTCATCACCCAGCGCTACGAAAAGGTCTCCAAGGGCCTCCGCGACCAGCTCACCGCGACCCCGGGCGATGCCGCCACCGCCGCCGCCCTCGCCGCGAACGACAAGGAACTCACCGAGTATCGCATCCAGACGACGGGCAGCCTCGTGGAGCGCTACCCGAACGACTACTCGTTCCGCTACGAATACGGCTCCCTGCTCTTCGGCGCCGGCCGTCTCGACGACGCGATCCAGCAGCTGCAGTACGCCCAGCGCAACCCGAAGTTCCGCCAGGCCTCCATCCTTTCGATCGGCAAGTGCTTCGTCGCCAGCGGCAAGTTCGACTTGGGTGTCGACCAGCTGCTCCTCGCGAAGTCCGAAGTTCCGGTGATGAACGACCTGAAGAAGGAAATCATCTACGAATTGGGCGGCGCCTACGAGAAGATGGGCCGCACCAAGGAAGCCATCGAGGAATACAAGGCAATCTACATGGCTGACTCCGGCTACCGCGACGTCTCGAAGAAGATCAACGACTTCTACGAGAGCCAAAAGAACCCCACGGCCTAAGCGCCCGTCCCGTTCCTTCCGTCTTGCGGACGACCACCCGCGTCCGCTTTACTCCCCCCTGCTCATGGCCCTCACTCCGTTCCACAGCCACCTCATCGCCGACGTCGGCATCAGCATGGGAGACGAGGGCAAGGGTCGCCTCATCCCTGAGATCGTCCGCGAGCTCCAACAGCTCACGGGTCGCCGCGACGTGGTCGGGACGGTGCTCAAGGTGAACGGCGGGGCCAACTCCGGCCACACGGTGGCCGGCCTCAAGCTCAACCTGCTCCCGGGCGGCGTGGCCGAACATGACGTGGCCTGCCTCGCCCTCGGCGCCGGCGTCGTCGCCGATCCCCGCAAGGCCCTCTGGGAAGCCCTGCCCCTCGAGAAGATCGGTATCCCCGTCCTCAATCGCCTGCTCATCGACGAGCGCTGCATGGTCAGCGACGTCGCCCACCGCATCCTGGACCTTGCGTGGGAAGACTACCGCATCCACACCCTCGGCCAAGAGCCTCGTGGGTCTACGGGGCGCGGCATCACGCCCGCTTACGCCGATGAGGTCGGGCAGATGCAGATCCATTACTCCGAGTTCCTCGGTGCTCAGTCCGCCTACGCCGAACGTCTCTCCGCCCGTCTCCGCCGCGCCGGCGACACGGTGCGCGATGTCTGCAAGCTCTCGCCCGAGAAGTGGGCCGGTCTCTTCGCCAAGCTGACCGAAGCCGAACTGCGCGCCAACAAGGGCGCCATCGAAGCCGGCGTCTTCGCCGCGGCCGAATTCGACTTCACGCGCTTCGCGGGCAAGGACCCCTTCACCTTCGACCACGCGGCCGTCCTGTCCGCCTATTGGTCCGCGGGCCAAAAGTTGGCCCACGCCATCGGCGACGTGCGCGACCGCATCCTCGGCGACCTGGCGGCGGACCGCCGCATCATCGGTGAATTCGGCCAAGCCTACTGGCTCGATAAGCGCGCCGGCTTCGCCCCGAACGTCACGGCTTCGCACACGTACACGCCTGAGTTCTTCCAATCCGCCGGCATCCCGGTGCAAGCCATCCACACGGTGGGTTGCTGCAAGGCCTACGACACCAAGGTCGGCACCCACGTCTTCCTGACGAAGATGGAAGAAGCCCACCCGCTCCAGCAGGCGCTCGCCAAACTGGAGTTCGGCACGAGCACGGGTCGGCAACGTATGGTAGGCTGGTCCGACCTCGTCGAGAAGGCCGACGCCCTCCGCTACGGCGGCTATGATGACCTGGTCCTGAACAAGCTCGACGCGCTGTCCCCGCACGGCACGTGGCAGGGCGGCGACTTGCTGCTCTGCACGGGCTACCGCGACGCCGCCGGGAAGACCGTCATGGGTGTGCCGCGCAACGACGCCGTCCGCCGCGCCCTCAAGCCGATCTACGCCACGCTCCCAGGCTGGCAGGCGGACATCTCGTCCATCCGCTCCTTCGCTCAGCTGCCGCCGGAAGCGCGCCGCTACGTGGCCTTCACGATGGCGGAAATCGTGCGCCTCGCCGCCCGCGGCGGCGCGCTGCGCTCGCTGCCCAATCTGCGCTACATCGGCGTCGGCCCGGACCCCGACCAGATCATTTCGGACGTCCCGGCGACGGCCGACTTGATCAAGCTGGCCTAAGTCCCCTCACCCGCGCGTCCCGCATGGACTCCTTGGAACATAACTTCGCCCTCCCGCTCTGGGCCCTCGTCGACCGCTCCAAGATCGAGGTCGGCAAATCCGACATGCGCGGGCTCGCCAAGGAACTGGGGCGTTGGTTGAACCACAATTTCGACGTCACGCACAAGGGCGTGGCCATCGAGGAACCGGCCGGGACCGCCGCCGGGGAAGACCCGATGCTCGTCGTCGCCGGCGTACCGCAGCCGCAATGGCCGATCATGATCGCGATCGCGCAGAGCAAGGAATGTAAGCTTTTCCTGGTGCTGCCGAACGAGAAGGGCCTGTTCACGCTCAAGGAGCTGAACATCCCGAAGCTCGAAGGTTAAGCCTGCGCAAAGGCTTGCACGGTCTCCAGGTGGAGTTCCGCAATCTGCTCCAAACTCAGACCACCCCACTTATAACCGCCGGCTAAGGCAAAGAGGTGTGGAATCTTCCGACGCCGCGCCCACTCGGCAACTAGGCGTTCACGCTTCCGGATGATGTCCTTGGTGATGCCCTTTAATCCGCCGGCTTTTTCGTAGGTGTCCATGCCTGCGTTATAGATCAGGCAGTCGACCGGCTCCAAGAAGTGCAAGGCGTCCTCCACGTGTCCAAGATAACTCCGCGGGTCGGTGACTTCATAATAGAAATGGCGCGCCGGGTCGGTCGGCTCCCACGAGTCGAAGGAGTTGACCGTGATGTCCGCCAGGAAGACGCGGGGATCGGTGCCCAAGATGTCGAAGGTGCCGCCGCCGGCATGGGCATCGAGGTCCAAGATGCCGACCGTCTTGACCTGCTTCAACGCCTCCAAGGCGGCGAGGGCCAAGCCGTTGAACTGGCAGAAGCCGTTGCCGGCGCGGCGCCGCGCATGGTGCAGGCCGCTGGACAGGCTCCCCGACCGGCCCGCGCGCAGGGCTTCGTTCACGGCATCGCGCATGCCGCCCGTCGAAGCGAGAATGCTTTTGAGCAAGGGCAACGACCAAGGCCCGACCTCCAAGAAGGCGCCCGTATCCTCGAAGGTGCTGCGGACATACTCAGGGTCATGGATCAGCGCCAGCTCCTTGCGGGTGGCCAGCTTCGGCGCCTGCAAGCGGACCTCCCCGGCTTGGCCGGACTCGATCAACTCGGCGACGAGCTTGGCCTTGGTGACGGTCTCCATCCGGCCTTCGACGACATAGGCGGGGCTGTAGAAGACGGTGAGTGGTGCGGTGGGCATGACAAATTTCTATTATTAACGCAGAAGGGCGTCAAATCGCCCGCCTGTCATACGGAAACGACCCACAATCAACCCTTCACCTGCCGGACCAGCCGCCGCAGGATGACCCCGGCTTCGGCGGGTCCGTCGGTGAACATGAAGATGAGGTCGGGGCCGCTATCGCGGCTGACGACCAAGGCGTTGGTGTACGAGACGATGTCGACGACCTTGTTGTACTTGAAGTTCAGGTTCTTGAAATCGCCATCGAACACGGCGCGTTGGGCAAGGAAGAGCAGCCGGCCGGCATCGACCTGGACGACCTGGTCCTCGGTCTGGCGTCCGACATCGTAGCTGCCGACGCGATAACGGAGGCTGCCGAAGATCCGGATGCTCGAACCGAAGCCGCCGTAGCTGCGACGCACGGTGATACGCTTATTCTGATAAAGGTCGACCTGACGCTCCCAGTAGCAGGGCTCGGCACCCAATTCGCGGTCGGTGGCGATGGGCGTCAGCGGCGCCTTGTACAATTGCCAAAGCTGGGCCGACTGCGCCACCTGCGCCGAGAGTTCCGGCAAGGCATCGGCCAAATCCAACCCATGGACGTTCGCCATCCGGCGGAGCTCCTGGGCGACGCTCGGGTCGAGCAGGTTCTCGTCATCTTCCCGGACGAGGTACTGCTTGTAGAGGTCGCCGAAATAGGTCTTGCAGGCGCGCAGCTTGGCTTCCGCGACCACGGATGGCGGCAAGGGGACTTCCCGGGCGAGGACGTCGAGTTGCCGCGCCTTCTCCTCGGGCGTGCCCGCTCGCATGAGACAGGTCATCGCGCCGACGGCGTAATAGGATTCGAACTCGGCGCGATGCAGCGCCAGGGCCGTTCCCGGGTCGAAACCGAAGCTCCGGACGAGGTTCTCCAAGTTGACCTTCTCGGCCGGAACGAACAGGCGGTCCGCCAGGTAACTCGCCAGCGCCTGCCGATACCACTGCTTCAACTCTTCCTGGCAGCGTTTGCGCACGTCATACCCGACCTGCGTGGCGATGACGGCGAGGTCCGCCTCCGAGAGCAGGCATTCGCGGGGCGACGCCGCGAGCTTGTCCCACAACAATTGGAGTCCCTTCACCTTGCTTTCCCGACTGAAGAGGTCGTCGAAGAAGTTGCTTGGTTTATCGGCCGGACGGGCGAAGGGCAACGGCGGGCGCGGTGCATGGAAAGCGGCGACGAGCGCCCAGTCCTTCATGCCCGGCCGCCAATAATGGTCCGTCGCCAAGACTTCACCGGCGGCCTGCCGTGCCGCCAAATCCGCGGGCGCACAGGTGCCGTATTCCTGGCCGGCACGGGCGAGATGGAGGAGGTCGGAAGGCATCTGAGCGTTCTAGGATTCCCAAGCGGCTCAGCAATGGCGGATTCTACTAGAGACCATGCGACGAAGCCGCCAACGCCTCCAGCACCCAGGAACACCCGCAGGCTACTTCCCCGCCCCCTCTTTATGTGGCTTCAAGGCCTTCCCGCCGGGGACCTTCACCGGGTGCATGGCGCGGAGCTGCGCCTGGAGCTCGGCGATAATCTTCGTGCGCGCCGGGTCCGCCGCGAGGTTCTGCATTTCCTGCGGATCGGTGGCGTGGTCATAGAGTTCGACGCCCTTGGCCCCGCCCTCCCACTCGGTATATCGCCAGCGTTCGGTACGGATGGTGTAGCCTTGCACGCCATTGATGCCCCCGCGGATGACTTGCGAATGGGCCGGACGATTCCACGGCGCCACCGGGTCCGCCAAGAGCGGGCGCAGGCTGACGCCTTGGAGCCCGGCGGGCGCGGCCACGCCGGCGAGGTCCGTCAACGTCGGATACAAGTCAACCAACTCGACGGTCCGCGGGCTGGCCTTTCCGGCGACGGCCTTCGGCGCGACGATGATCAAGGGCACGCGGGTGGATTCCTCGAAGCAACTCTGCTTCATCCAGAGGCCATGCTCGCCCAGGTGGTAACCATGGTCGCTCCAGAAGACGATGATGGTGTTGTCGGCTAGACCCAAGCGCTCCAAGGCATCGACGACCCGACCGATCTGGGCATCCACGAAGGAAATCGTGGCGTGGTAGGCGAGGCGGCACTGCCGGGCCTCTTCCGCGGTCACGCCCCTGTAAGGCCAGGGCTTGGTCGAAGCCAACGCCACGTCCGGCACGGTCGCCTTCCATTCCGGCGTGATCGCCGGCAGGACCTCATCCTTCAGCTTGTACATGTCGAACCACTTCTGCGGCGCCACCCACGGGCAGTGCGGCTTGTAGAAACCGACCGCGAGGAAGAAGGGCTTATCTTTGTGCGCCTCCAGGAGCTTGATGGCCTCGGTCGCGACCTTGCCATCGGTATGATCTTCGTCCTTGCCCGTCTTATCCGCCAGCAGCGACATCGACGAGCCGAGACCCGCCGTCGGCTTCATGATCAGGATGTCCCGCTCCAAGGTCGTCTTGTCGCGGCCCGCGGGATTCACGACTTCCTGCCAAGAAGCGGCATCGTCCAAGCCGCTCGTGCCGATGTCACCGGGATTGCCGTAATGGTAGATCTTACCGACGCGGGCCGCATAGTAGCCGGCGTTACGGAAGGCTTGCGGCAAGGTGACGACGTTCGGCAGGCCTTGGCGGAAATCATAGTTGAGATCCATCACCCGCGTGGTGTCCGGCCGCAGCCCCGTCATCAGCGAAGCCCGGCTCGGCGAACACCACGGCATCTGGCAATAGGCCTTGTCGAAACGCACCCCGCGCGCCGCCAGACGGTCGATGTTCGGGGACTTCACGAACGGATGTCCATAACAGGCCAGGTCGTTGTTCATATCGTCGACGGCGATGAACAAGACGTTGGGTTTACGCGCCGGGGTCGCGGGCTCGGCGGCCACCAAGGGATTAAGGGCGACCAAGAGGCCGAGGAGCAAAAGGGGGCGCATGGGAAGGACCGCATCTTTAGGCAGTGCCCGGGGCATTCAAACCTCTTTCCTTCCTCGCAACTTCCCCGGGCGGTCGTTGTTATATTGTACATATGAACCCCACGCCCCTCGCCTGCTGGCTCCTCACCGCCACCCTGCTCGCCGCCGCCGACGCCCCCCAGGGCGACACCGCGCCGCGCGACCCGCAGCCCGCGGTGCAGCGCCCCCAGCGCGACCGCGCCAACGGCCAAGGCAACACCGGCGACACCCCCCGCCTCCAGCGGCCGAACGTCGAACGGACACCGACCGTTCCGCCACTCAGCGGCTGGGTCTACATTCCGCCCCAAGGCGGCCAGAACGGCCCCACCCCGCCCAAGCCTGACTTCATCCCGGGCAATCCGGGCCAAGAGCCGGGTGTGCCGGGTCGCAATATCCAGACCCCCTTCGGTAATGGCGCAGGCACCCCCAACGAGAGCGGACGTGGTTTCAACGCGAACACCCAGCCGCAGAATCAGGTCCAACGGCGCCTGAATGGCCTGACGCCTGACGAGCAACACAAACTGCAGGCGACCATGGAAAAACTGAAGGACCACGCGGACCTCAAAGAAGCCCGCGAGGTCGCCCTCAAGGCCCGCAAGGAAGCTGAAGAAACGGCGCGCAAAGAACGTGAGCTGACCGAAGCCGCCGCCCTGAAGCTAGACCCTTCGCTGGCTCCGCTCTTCGAAAAGATGCGCAGGGCCGGCGCCATCCAGAACCCGATACGATCAAATGGGTCCGCCCCGACCCCCGAAGAAATCGCCGCTTTCCGCGAACAGATGCGCGCACGCCAAAACGAACAGCCGCAGCCACGCCGCGGCCAAGAAGCCCCGGCTCGCTGAGGAACGTCCGTTGGCATGAAGTCGACACTGCTAGGTCTGCTCTGGATGGGTACGCTGCTCGCCCAAGACGCGGCCGGTGACGCCGTCTTCCGACGCTATGACCGCAACGGCGACGGCC
>DBCN01000151.1:0-20318 GCA_002293065.1 Opitutia bacterium UBA957 | reverse complement strand
GCGTGACGACCAGCGTGCCCGCCGATGAGCTCACCGCCCTCAAGGCGCCCGGACCGCTGATCCAAAAGCCCGGCGACCTCGGCATCGGACGCTTGGTTATCGACGGGACCTTCACCGTCCTTGGTGGACAGCAGCGCCGACTGTCCTCTTTCAAAAGCCACAAGGGCCTGGTCGTGGCCATGACCAGCAGTACTTGCCCGGTCAGCAAACGCTACCTGCCCAGCCTCGTCGCGCTGGACGCCGAGCTGCAGGCCCAAGGGCTCGCGCTCATCTTGGTCAACCCATACGCCAGCGAGACTTCCGCCGAAATCCAGGCGCAGCTACAGGCGGCCGGTTACCGCGGACTTTACGTCCACGACAAGGATTCGACCCTCTCCCGCATCTTGGGCGCACGCACGACGACGGAGGTCTTCCTGCTCGATGCGACACGCACCCTGCTCTACCGCGGAGCCCTCGACGACCAATACGGCACGAACTACAATCGCGATACGCCTCGCCAGAACTTCCTCAAGGATGCGGTCAGCGACCTGCTCGGCGGACGCGCGGTGGTCACCGCCGCCACCTCGGCCCCAGGTTGCGAACTCGACCTCGGACCCCAAACCTCCGGCGCGCCGACCAAGGTGACCTACTACGGCGACGTCGCCCGCATCCTCCAACAGAACTGCGTCGGCTGCCACCACGGCGGCGGGATCGCGCCCTTCGCGCTCGATAGCCTCACCGGGGTCAAAGACCGCACGAGGGTCATTCGCCGCGTGGTTTCGCAAGGCCTGATGCCGCCCTGGTTCGCCGCTCCCGAGGCCCCCGGCAAGCCCAACCCGTGGGCCAACGACTGCTCCCTCAGCGAACGCGATAAGTCTGATTTGATCGCTTGGATCGATTCCCCGGACCGTCCGCTCGGCGACCCTGCGGAAGCTCCGCGCCGGCTGATCTATCCGACGGAATGGTCCATCGGTCAGCCGGATCTGATCATCCCCTTGAGCAAAGCCTACGACATCAAGGCGACGGGTTATCTCCCCTATCAGCGTGACGTGGTGCAGACGACGCTGACCGAAGACCGCTGGGTCGCAGCCTTCGAAATCCTGCCATCCGCCCGCGACGTCGTGCACCACGTGATCGTCACGGTGCACGAGAAGAACGAAAAGGTCGCGGATACCGAAAGCTACTGGGCAGCCTACGTCCCCGGGAACGGCTCCCACGTCTACCCCGTCGGCTTCGCCCGCAAGCTACCCGCCGGCGCCAAGATAAACTTTCAGATCCACTACACGCCCAACGGCACCGCGACCAAGGAAAGGCTCCGACTGGGCCTGATCTTCGCCAAGTCTCCACCGAAGTACGAGATGCGCACCGTGGCCGTGCCGAACGTCCGGCTCAAGATTCCGCCGGGGGCCGCCAACCATGTCGAGACCATCACCCGTCCCGTCCCGGTCGACCTCCCGGTCACGAGCCTGCTCGCCCACATGCACGTCCGCGGGAAGGCCTTCAAGTTCGAGTTGACGACGCCTGATGGTCGAACCGAGACCTTGCTCGACCTGCCAAACTACGATTTCAACTGGCAACTTCGTTACGACCTCAAGCAACCCCGCGTCCTACCTCGCGGGAGCACGGTCAAACTCACGGCGATCTTCGACAACAGCGCCGACAATAAGTCCAACCCCGACCCGACCAAACTGGTGCGCTGGGGCCCCCAGACCTACGACGAGATGATGATCGGCTACTTCGAGTATTTCGTGCCGGTCAACCGCTGACTTCGCGCGGCATGGTCACGGTCGCAGAGGCGCATCCCCCGGCCGGCAGCGGCGCCGAGCCGTCCACGCCAAGGGTGCGGCCGAGAGCACCAAGGAACAACGACCGCGATCCAAGCTCACCGGATGGGCACGGACCGGAAGGTCAACGCGGGAAGGCCGTTCGCCCCCATGAGCAAGCGGTCCTGGCTCCAATTCTTGCTATCGAGGTAACTGATCGAGCTGCCCACAGGGAGGCCTTCGCTGAGACGCAGGGTCAGGGTCGCGCCCTGCGCGGAACCTCCGACGACCTTGACCGAAGAAGGCTGCCGCGCCAAACCCGTGCCGACCTCGAACGAAAACTCCGAGGTTAATCCGTCGCCCCAAACGACAGGCTGGTCGAAGGTCAGGACGACGGCGTCCGGCTTGTCGCCGACGCGTTCCACCGAAAGGATGTTCGGGGCGGAGACGGTCTGGATGTTCTTCACGCCATAGTGATCGCGCTCGATGAGCGGGGTCATGAGCTTGGCGAATTCCGCATAGCCCGCCGCCGGGAAGTGACAACCGCCCGGCGGGCGGATGCCCAGGGTGGGCATGACATCGAGGTGGGCGTACGCAGTCTTCAGTTTCCGTTGTTCTTCGCGGAGGTAGTTATCGGAACCATTGATGCCCATGGCGCAGGACTTCGGCCAAATCTGGAAGAGGTGCAGGCGCTGGGCGTTCGGGTAATCCTGCCGCCACGAACCGGCCATCTGGTCGAAATACTTCCGGTAGTGCACGAAACCAAAGGTCCCATCGGGACCATCGGCGCCTTGGTCGTTTTCGCCCTGATGCCAAAGGATACCGCGGATGCCGTGGTCGAGTCCGGCCGCCCGTACCCGCCAAAGCAATCGGCCGTAGATGGTGGTGGCATTGGTCGGGTCGGCGGCGTCCCGTTGGTGCATGTCGATGCGGGTACCGCCGACGGCACCGTTGATCAGGCAGATGGGGATGCGCTGCGACTCGACGAGGCGTCGGCCGAGTTCCATACCCCAGTAGCCAATCTCCAAACGGCCACCGCGCGCCCGGGCTTCCGCCGGCCCCCACAACTTCTGGCGGGAACCATTGGGACTGCCATCCGTCGCGCCAAAGGTCCGTACCCATGGGTTGGGCGGAAGCGGGTTTTCCTTGCCGAAATCGGTCGCGACGGCGTTGGACTGACCTTGGATGATGAAGGCATCCCCGCAGACGAGGTCGGCGGCGGCATGCACAGCCTTGCCGTCGGCGAGGAGTTCCACGCGGTAACGAATGAGGCCGGGCTTGAGCGTCTGCACGAAGCGGTAACCCTTCCCGGCCAGCGGCACCTGCGTCGCTTCGTCGACAAGTTTTTCGTCCGCATAAAGCTTGAGGGTCACCTTCTGCGCCTCCGTGGCCAAGGTGCCTTTACAATAGAGCTTACCCAAGCCATCGCCCTCCCGGGCATAAAATTGACCATCCACGGGGAGTTCCGACTCCGGCTCCGGACGGGCCCGCCACGAATCCAGCGGCTGCTCCGCAACCTCGACCTCCGTGGCTAACCCCGCCCCACCGGCTCGCTGTGAGTCAAAGTAAGCCGCGATGTTCAAACTGCCGGCACCCATCGCGCGCTTGAGAATCAACGTATCCCCAGCGACCTCGGAGATGACCGGTGCGCCGGTGACTTTCCAGCGGTAGGTACGTTGACCGTCCTTCAGCGCCGTCAGTGACTCACCATTGACCACATCCAGCTTCAGCCGGAGTTCCGTGCGTCCGTCCCATGCCTTGGGCGCGCTCAACTTAAGGACCGGCTCCGGGAAGACGCGTTTCCAGGTCACCTCGACCGACTGCTCGATGACGCCTTGCGGCATGACGACAGAGAGCCGGCAAGTTCCACGAAACTCCGCCTTCCCGGGAGGGAGCCGGTCCACGGTCTCACTGAAGCCCGTGCGGCCCGCGATGAGTTGTCCCTGGGCGCCCGTCCAGCTCACCGACAAGGCGCCGGGCACGTTGGCCTTATAGGTGACGGTTTCACCTTGGTTCAGGACCAAACGGTCCGCGGTGAGGGTCACCTCGCCACCTTGCGTGACGACGTGTCCGACCAAGCGCTGGTTCTTCACTTGGTTCGCATACTCGAGTTTGATCCAGTCCGGCGAACGCGCGACCGAGGAGACGCGCACTTCATCCATGTCGCCTTCGTAGCTATAGACATCGTACCAGCCGCCGATCCAGAGGCGGGCGGGCGACTTGATGTTGAGCGTCGGGCTGGCCTTGCCGTCCAATTGGCCGTTCAGGTAGAGCCGGCCGTCATTCTTATCGTAGGTATGCGTGACGTAATGCCACTCATCGGGCGCCAGGTTCGACGGCCCGTCGACGTCGGAGAAATTGCTGTCGATGTGCAGGTGTTGAGGGGCCCGGAGTTGGAACCGCACCTTGCTGCCGCGACCGCCGGCCTCGTTCCCCCAAGCGATGATCGTGGAATTGCTGCGCGTGGGCTTGATCCAGGCCGAAGTCGTGTGGCTGGAGGCGTCCGTCGGATAACCCGTGATTTTGTCGCCGCTGAAGACACCTTCCTTGCCCGCGAAGGAGCGGGCCCCGCCGATGAGGCCTTCGATGGGCTTGGTCCCGACGACCTTGGACGGCAACGTGCCGACCACATCCTTCACCTCTTGGCCCATGTGCCAAACGCTGAGGTAACCGTTATCACGTGAGAACACCTTGGAACCATCGGAGACGGACTTCGCCTGTGGGTTGCCCCAGTGCAACTTGAGTTCCTGACGCATCGCGCCGCGGATCTCCGGGACGCGCACCCAGATCACCGCTTCGCCCGCAGCCTTGTCCCAAGACTCGATCTCCAGCGCCAAAGAGCGACCGGTGGCGTCGGTGACACGGAGATCCTCGCCCTTGGACTGGGCCGACGCGAACGGGAACGTGTCGCCATGCAGACGCAGCACTACCGGAAACTCCTTCACCACCGCCGTCGCAGGCAGGTTAGCGCCTTCCTTGTCGGTCAGCAGCCACACGCTGCCATGGCCGGACCATGCCGAGTAGTCCTCCGCTTGCAGAGGCAGGAACGGACCGAGGCAAGCAGCCAACAGGATGCAGAGGAGACGCATAAGAATGGGGTGACCCCAAGATGGAATCTCCCCCGAAGTCCGCAATAGCTTTGCACCGGCGGTCGCTTAGGGCAAAGATTTCCCCCTGTAGTCCATGCGATTCCCAAGGGGTCACCCTTGCGCCCCACTCAGGGGGCAATAAATTCCCTACTGCCCGTCCACCGTCATGAAAACCTTCCGCCGGCTCTCCATCGCCCAGCAGACTGCCCAGCATCTGCGGGATGGCATCCGCCAAGGCCGATGGAAAGGCCGCCTCCCTGGAGTCGTCCGGCTATCGGAGGAACTCGGGGTCTCGACGCACACCTTACGCGCCTCCCTCCGACTCATCGAAAAGGAAGGGCTCGTGGCGCTCAGCGCCGACCAGCGTTCCCGACAAGTGATGGCCAAGGCCCCGCGGACCAAGGACACCTTCCGCATCGGGCTGCTGCTCTACGAACCGTTGGCCGATGAGAACGCCAAGGTGCAACCACTCATCCAAGAGATCCGCCACCGTTTGGAGAAGTCGGGCCTGAACGTCTTCTTCTCCATGGAGACCTTGAAGTCGCTCCACCACGACCGAACCCGCGTGTCGCGTTACGTCCAGAGCGAGGAGGCCAACGCCTGGATCGTCTTCGGCGGCTCCAAGCCGGTCATCGAATGGTTCGCGGACCAACCCTTCCCCGCCCTCGCCATCTTCGGGCGCTCCAACGAAGTCCCGATCGCCAGCGTCGCGCCCGACATGGCCACCGCGGCGCGGGCGGCGACCAAGCACCTGCTCCAGCTCGGCCACCGGCGCATCGTCAACCTCTGCCGCAAACCGCGTCGCTTACCCCAGCCCGGCCAACCGGAACAGGCCTTCCTGGACGAGTTAAAGGCCGCGGGCGTGGCTGCGGGCGACTTCAACCTGCCGGACTGGACGGAGACGCCGCAAGGGCTCCATGACCTGCTTTCCTCGCTTTTCCGCGTGACGCCTCCGACGGCGCTCATCATCAACGAGGTGCCGCTCTACATGGCGGTGCAGCAGTTCCTCGCGCAAAAACAACTCCGGGTGCCGGAGGACGTCTCGCTCATCGCCGACAACGCCGACCCGACGTTCGCATGGTTCCAACCGAGCGTGGCGCACATCAGCTGGTCGCCGGAACCGATCGTCCGACGGACGCTGCGGTGGGCGACGTCCGCGCAGCGCGGCCGGGCCGACCGCAGCCAGATCCGCTACCCGGCCGAGTTCATCCCGGGCGGTACGACGGCCAAGGCGCGCTGATCAGCCGCAGCCGCAACTGCCGGTGCCGCAGCCACGTTTGGCGAGAAGGCGTTGCTCGATGGCCAGCGAGGTCGGTGTAATGGACAACCCGCCCAAAGCCGTGCAGCGCAGTTCCCGTGGCATCTGGGCCGAGACGCGCTTGGCCGTGGCGATGACTTCGTCGAAGGGAATGACCTGGTCGAAACCGGACAGGGCCATGTTCGCGCAGGAGAGCGCGTTGGCGGCGGCCATGACGTTCTTCCCGAGGCACGGGGCCTCGACGCGGTTGGCGATGGGGTCGCAGATCAAGCCGATCATGCTCTGCATGGCCATGGAAGCCGCGGCGCAGGCCTGCGCGGTATCGCCCCCGGACAGGGTCACGAGGGCTGCGCCCGCCATGGCGGCGGCGGAACCACCCTCCGCCTGACAACCACCGACTTCCGCGGCAAAGGTCCACTCGGTCGCGATGAAGACACCGATGAGGCCAGCGGCAAGGAAGGCCCGGGCAACGTCATCGTCGCTCTGCTTCCGGTCTTCCGCGAGGGCAATCACGATGCCCGGCAAAGCCGCACAGGCGCCGGCCGTCGGCATGGCGATGATGACGCCCATGCTGCTCTTCACTTCCATCAAGGCGGTGACGTACAGAATCCCACGATTCAAGGAGCCGGCATCCAGCAAGCGGCCCGCGGCCAGTTCACGGGCGAATCCACCGGACTGAAACCCGAGGACGCGGTCTTCGTAATGCGTGCCGGCCAGGCCTTGGGCGATCGAACGACGGAGGATGCGCACCAAGGCGACCATCTTCGCGAGGACTTCCGCCTCGGTCAGGCCACCACGCGCAGCCTCATAGGCGACGGCATGCTTCCAGAGCGGTGCGGGCGCCTTGGCATGCACGGCAAGGAGTTCGGTGCAGGTCCGGAACGGGACGTGGCTGGAGCGACTGGAGAGCACCGGCAAGACCGGCGAAAGGCGGCGGAGCGTACGCAGCTGGCCCTGCGCCAGCATCGCGGCCAAGGGCGCATCCGCGATCGGACGAACATCGGCCAAGATCGCCAAGGAACCAGCGCCGACCGCCTGGCAGCGAATGGTGTCCGCAACCACCGGAGCCAAAGCATCCGCCAATGCCGACGCTGAGAGGTCGGACCAGGCGAGTACGACATGGGCGTCGCCGTGCAAGGAAACCGTCACGCCATCGATTTCGATGACTTCCATCATGCCTCCGCCGGTGGAGATGGCCTTGAGGAAGTGCGCACCACGGGCGTTCTTCAAGGTGAGGCGATAGGTATTGGGGTGCTCGTCACGGACATCGACCGTCTCGATGCGCACCTTCACCCCACCCTCCTGGATGATGCGCATGGAATCAGGCAGACGGTCATCGTCGGCCTCCCAGCCCAGCAAGCCACCGAAGAGTCCCATGTCCGACCCTTGCGTGTCATGCGTCGTCGGCAAGGAGCCATGGACATCAAACTCGACCAAGACCTCGGCGATCTCGCCGCCCATCAGATCGCGCCCCAGCCGGCCGATGCGCAAGGCCGCGGCGCAATGCGAACTGGAGGGACCGCGCATGACGGGTCCGATGACATCGTTGAAGATACTGACGAGCATGTAGAGGGGTAACGGCGCGGTGGTGCGCTGGCAGCACGATGACCGCCCCCACCCCGGGGTCAAACCCTCAAGGGCTCAGCGCCCGATGTCCGGAAAGTCGGTGAAAAGCCCGTCGACCTTGGCCTCTTGGGTCAGGAAGCGAAAATAGTCCCTGCCGTCCGCGAAGCCCTTGGGCAAAGCCTCCGTCCGCAAGGTATACGGATGGACCTTGAGGCCAACCGCATGGGCCCGTTCGACCAAGCCCGTGGGTTTACGGCCTTCGGCGATCGCAGCAAGCGCCGGCCCGATGCCATCGACGACCTTGGCGATTCCCTGCAAGCCGTCGTCCGTGTCAAGGAGCGGGGTCTTCCCACCCGTCAGCAGGACAAGCCGTCCTTTCCAACCGAGCTCACTCCGGAGGCGCTGAAGTTCGGCGTATTCGAAACACTGCACATAGCATGGGTCTTCCTTGGTCGCATAGCCATAGCGGGCCAAGACGGCTAACATCGCCTTGGAGAGATCCTGGCCTTCCTGACGATGCCACGCCGCGAGCTTCACTTCCGGGTAGATGCCGACCTTGCGGCCGGTGCTCTTGTTCAGACCCTGGATGAATTCGATTTCCTCCGCGAAGGTGTTGATGCGGAACTCGCCCACGCCCACCGGGAAACGGCGCGGATAGACCGCCTTGCCGGTCTTGGGGTTGAAGCGCTCCAGGACCCGCAAACCACGAATCTCCGCCCAAGTAAAATCAATCGCGTAGAAGCTACCGTTCGCTCGCTGACGACCCGGAAAGCGGGTCGCGACATCGGTCGTGCTATCCAAGGTGACGTCATGCTGGACGATCAACACACCGTCCTTGGTGAGCACAAGGTCCTGCTCCAGGTAGTCGGCACCCTGCGCATAGGCCAAGGCCTTGGCGGCCAAGGTGTGTTCAGGCAGATACCCGCTGGCGCCACGGTGGGCGATGATCGTCGGGCTGGGCTCGGCGGCACCGAGCGCTCCCGCGATAATGAGGCTCAGCAGACGTAGGCTCATTTCACCAAGGCCTGCAGGGCTTTAGCCTCGGCTTCGCTCAGCTTACCATGGTAGGCGACGGCGACGTCCTTCGGCTGATAGATGGTCTTGTACATGACCAAGGCGGCGAGGTAGGTGCCTTTGAAATCGGGGTGGGAATGATCGGCCACATGCAGGCGCAACGGTTGCTTGGACAGATAATTGCGCTCCCACGCATCGCCGACGGGCGCGACGAGCGCGTCGTTGGCCTTGGCGACCTTTTCATACCAGAGACGGAGGCGAGCCTGCATCTCGGCCGGGTCCTTGCCGAGACTGGCGCTGAAATCCTTGCCTTGTCCGTTCCAGAACTCGGGATGGCGCGCCCAGGTCTCGTAAAAGACGATGCGGACCTGCGGGCTCTTGGCCCGGACGCGTTGACAGAGCGCGGCCGCGCTGTCGACGAAGTCGGCGCGGATGGCCGGGCTGACTTCGGCGAGGGCCGGCTCTTGGCTCTGGCCCTGCAAGACGACGACATCCCACTTACCCTCGTCGATCGCCGCCAGGCTCTTGGGCTGGACGGTGAGGTGCTGCTTGAGCGTCTGCCCACCGGGCGTCTGCGCTTTGATCACCGGGACTTTCCGGCCGGCGCTTTTCACGACTTCGGCGAAGACATCGGGGAGCTTGTTGACGGAGGTGTAGCTATTGCCGATGAAGAGCACGCGCTCGGGGTCAGCGGCCAAGGCCGAGGCCAACGTAGCCAGCAGGAAGCCAAGCAAGGCGAAGGGGCGATTCATTCCCCCAATCCTAGGCTACCCCACGGAGAGTCAACCCCGGCCCTTGCTTCCGTCCGAGTTGTAACCAGCGTGTCCCCATGCGTCGCCTAACGCTCCTCCTGCTCGCCACCCTGGCTGCCGCCGGCGGCCTAGCCGCCGAACCCGCCCAAGGCCCGACCCCCAAGGAGTTCACCCGCTTCCGGGCGGACGAAGCGGTGCAAGGGGTCGCCGTCGACGGGGACTTCCTCTACGTCATCGCCGACCGTGCCCTGGGCAAATACCGAAAGTCCGACGGCAGCAAGGTCACCGCTTGGACCGCCCCGCAAGACTCCAAAATCAAGCACCTCAACGCGGGCGTGGTCCTTGCAGGCAAACTCTACTGCGCCCACTCCAATTTTCCGCTGAAGCCCGACGAAAGCAGCGTGGAGATCTTCGATGCGGCGACGCTCCAACCGACTGGTCGGCACGTCTTCACCAATCCGCCCGGCTCGCTGACTTGGGCGATTCCTCATCAAGGCGGCTGGTTGACCTGCTTCGCGCACTACTCGCTCCTGAGTGACAATGCCCTCAGCCGAATCGTACAGTTCGACAAAGACTGGAAGGAATTAAAACGCTGGTCCTTCCCCGCCGAGCTGCTCAAGCGCTTCGCACGCTCGAGTTCTTCGGGGGCCAGCCTAATCGGCGGCGAACGGCTGCTGGTTAGCGGCCATGATGCCCGCGAACTGTACGCCCTGTCGCTGCCACCCGAGGGCGGCGAAGCCCGTTGGGATGCGACCTGGGGCTTCTTGACCGCCGGACAAGCCTTCGACGAGGACCGCGGCGCGGGCGGCAAAGACAAGGGCTATGCGCTCTACTCCATCGAACGAAAGACCAAGGAAGTCGTCGGCGCCCGTTACCCTCCGAGCGCCCGCTGAGCGGCATGCGGCTTGTCAGCCCTACTGGACCCCGCTAACTCCTAACCATGTTCCCCCTCTCCGGACTCGCCGATGAAGCGGCCGACGGCATCGATGGCCAAATCGCCGCCCACCGCGAGCTGGGTTGGTCCGCCCTCGAACTCCGACTTCTCAACGGCAAGCAGTTCGCCAGCGCCACCGTGACGGACTATGAATTCGCCCACGCGATGGACGCCATTGAAGACGCCGGACTGCGCGTGAGCGGCTTCGCTTCGGCCATCGGCAACTGGAGCCGACCGATCACCGGCGACTTCGCCCTCGACCTCGCCGACCTGCGCACGCTGATCCCGCGGATGCACCGCGCCCGGACGCGCTTCGTCCGCACGATGGGCTGGATGCAAGCCGGGACGTCCGACCAGGTTTGGCGCGACGAAGGCATCCGCCGTTACCGCGAGATGGCCAAGTTGGCGGCCGACGCCGACATCGTCCTGCTCCATGAGAACTGCGAGGGCTGGGGCGGCACTTCGCCTGCGAATGCGCGCACCTTCCTGGAATCCGTCGACCGCCCGAACGTCCGCTACCTCTTCGACATCGGCAACACCGTCTCCTACGGCCTGCCCACGCTTCCCTTCTATGAGGCAGTCAAGCCCTTCATCGCGTACGTCCACGTCAAGGACGCCCGGCGCCACCCAACCGGCGGCAAGAGCGATGCGTTCACCTACCCCGGACGGGGCGATGCATTGGTCCGCGAGGTCCTCACCGACCTACTCCGCACGGGCTACACGGCGGGCGTATCCATCGAGCCCCACGTAGCCAGCATCGTGCACCTCGGCGAAGGCACCAAGGCCTCCCCCGAGGAACGCTTCGCATCGTATGTAAGGTACGGGCGCGAACTCGAGGACCTGCTGAAGTCACTCGCCTAAAGCAAACGGGCGGACACCGGGTTAATCGCCCGATGACCACCCGTGCGGCAGTCGCAATAAAGGAGGCTTACTTGGCCGGGGTCGCCGCCCAAACCTTGACGTCATCGATGCAGCCGTCCTTACCGGCCACGCCAAACTCGAAGCGCGACTTGGTGGCGTGGGCGATGCCGGAGGACTTGAGGTAAGCGACCGGGGTGCCATCCACCGTCATGCGCATTTCTTCCCCGACGGTCTCCACCACGACCGTGATCCACTTGCCGACTTCGAGCGCTTGCTTGACCGGGAAGGTCGCCTGACGGCCCACGAGCAGCTTGGCGACTTCCGCCTTCTTGGCGGGGTCCTTCTTCATTTGATAGATGTCGCTGCGCATGTTGCCGTCCTTCTCGTCGATGATGACGGCCGAGAAGGTCTTGTCCTTGGGATTGAAGCGAAGTTGGGCCCGGCAGATGTGACCGTAGTGGGCGCCGGTATACTTGCGGTCATCGAGTTCGACATCGATCATCGTCGCACCGTCGAAGCGAACCTTCAGTTCAATCACGCTGTCCTTGGTCGGGACGTCGAGGCCATGCACGGCGGCGTGGGGGGTGACGGCGGGCTTGCCGTCGGCGGCAGGGATGGCCTTGTCGCGGGTCTGGGTGCCCTTGAGGACACCGTCGACCACCACGAAGGTCGGGACGACCTTGACCCAGCGCTTGTCGGCGGGGCCCTTTCCTTCGAAGTCATCGGAGAAGAGCAGCTCGCCCTTCTTGGCGATGGCTTCCGCCGGGATGGCCGGGAGCTGCGACGACGCCGGAGCAGCTGACCGAGGAGCGTCGGCCGCGAAGGCAGCCAACGGGGCGAGGGCAAGAAGGAGGAGCGGTTTCATGAAGTTGACCGAAGGGAAACAAATCCGGCGAGCCGGCAGACTCCTCAGAAACCCTGCCCCTTGACCAGCGTGCGCAGGACAAAGACGTCGCGGTTGGATGTGACGAAGAGGGTCTTGCCGTCTTCGCCCCAAGCGAGGTTCGCCGTGGGCTGGTGGAAAAGAATCGAGCCGAGGTGTTTCCCTTCGGGCGAGAGGATGAGTACGCCGCCCGGACCGGTCGTCCAGAGGTTACCGCGCTCGTCGACCTTCATGCCATCGCAACCACCGGGGCGGCCGGGTTTCTTCAAGGACTTGGCGAGGAAGACGTCGCGCAGGCCCGAGCCATCCAAGGCACAGGCGGCCACGCGGGGGTTCGCACCATCAGAGACCGCCAGGTAAAGGGTCTTCTGGTCCAGGCTGAGGGCGATGCCGTTCGGCCACTGGACTTCCTTCGTGACGAGAGTGACCTTCCCGTCGGTGGCGAGCTTGTACACGCCATGGAAGCCCTGCTCGGCCTTCTGGCCCTTCGGCAAACCATAGGGCGGATCGGTGAAGTAGATCGAGCCATCGGCCGCGACCACCAGGTCATTGGGGCTATTGAACTTCTTGCCATTGTACTCGAGGGCGAGGGGCTTGAATTTACCATCGCCAACGAACTGACCGACGCGCCGGGCACCGTGCTGGCAGAGCAAGAGGTTGGCCTTGGCATCCACCGCGAGACCATTGGAACCCTGGAGGTCAGAAGGCTCATCCGTGCCGCTCGGCTTCAGGAACACTGTTGGGGCGGCATCACCGCGCTTCCAAGCATAGGCGGTGTTCTTAGGGACGTCGGAGAAGATGAAGCGGTCCTTGAACCAGACCGGACCTTCCGACCAGCTATAGCCGGTGCCGACTTTTTCGATCTTCACATCGGACGCAACCAAGGCGTCCAGGGTCGGGTCGATTTTTTCGATGCTGGGGGCGGGGACTTCCGCGGCGAAGGCGGCGGAAGCAAACAACAGGAACGGGGCGAGGGCTTTCATAGTTCGGGGGTGATAGATTACTTCTTTTCGACCTTCAGGTAGTCGAGTCCGAACATGTGCAGCGGCGTTGCGGCGGGGTTCGGAGCGAGGATTTTGACCTCCAGCTTATGCAGGCCGGCGGTGAGCTCATGGCGGCCACCATCCAGTTCACCGGTGGTGACGACTTCCTTGGGGTTGTAGAGGTCGAGGCCACGGTCCGTCAGGAGTTTACCGTCAAGGCGGAGCTCGAAACGGCCATAGTCATGGGCCTTGGTGCAGACAAAGGTCAGTTGATAGAGGCCCTTCTCCGCAATCGGAAGTTCGAGGGTCAGCGTGTCGCCCGGCTTGCCGCCAGTCCACCAGAGGTGGTCATTGCCGCTCCAGCGGCTGGCCTTAAACGAAGTCATCAATTGACCAGCAGTCCGACCGCCCGTGACGCCAAGAACCTTGAGGGCTTCGCCCTCCAAGGCGCCATCGATTTTCCAGACGCCCGTCACCCGCGGCGCCAAGGCGGTCTTGCCGTCCGGCGACTGCAGGTAGGCCACGAGGTCGACGACCTGCTGCGGCTGCAAGGCGTCGAAGAGGCCTTCGGGCATCAGCGACACGGCGAGGATCTCGCGCGAAGCGACTTCGGACTTCGCGACGGTCAGCTTCACGCCGCCGGGCATGACCGTGTTGAACACGTCGGCGGTCTCGGACTGGACAAGGCCGCTGACGGTGTTGCCGGTCTTCAGTTTAAAGACGTTGAGCTGATAGTCCTTCCCGATGAGGGCGTTCGGATCGAGGACGTTCTCGAGGAGGTAATCGAGGTTCGCACGGTTGGAACCGGTGAGGCTAGGCCCCACATGGTTGCCTTCGCCGAAGAGCTGGTGACAGAGGCCGCACGATTGCTGGTAGAGCGCCTTACCTGCAACGAGGTCCGCTCGACGCAAGGGCTTTGACTTGAGCAGGTCGACGTACTTGGCCTTGAGCTTGGCGTAATCGGCCTTCGTGGCGTTGACCGCACCGACGACCTGCGCGAGAAGCGCGTCGACCTTGGCATCCTTCATCGACTTGAGCTGGCGGATGGCGACGGGCGAAAGGACCGCCTTGTCCAGGGTGCCGGCCGCAACGGCTTCCATGGTGAGCGCGGCGGCGGTCGGGTTGGCGATGAGAGCCGGGAGCGCATCGGAGCGCTGTTCGGCGGTGAAGGTCTTGAAGGCGGCGATGAGGGCCGGGACGGTCGCCTCGTTACCTAGGGTCGCGAGGGCTTGGATGACCTGACGGCGCAGCGGGCCGCCGACAGAGGCGTCCGCGAGGCAAGCATGGAGCACCGGAGCCGCCGCGCGGTCGCGGGACTGCACCAACACGGACAGCGCCCGCTGACGCGCCGGAGCAGGTGCCTTGGCGTCGGCCAGTTGATCACGGAAATAAGCGCGGCTGGCCTCGTCGCCCGCAAGGGCATCGAGTTCATTGACCAGGGACAGCAGGTGCGGGGAAGCCTGGCCACGCAGGGCCTTGGCCTGAGCAGCCCATTCCGCGGGAGCCTTGAAGGCCCCACCCTGCCGCACCCCCGCGACGAGGCCTTCGAGCAGACGCTCGCGTAAAGCAGGGTCCGCCTGCTGCGCCGCCAGGCCCAAGAGACGTTCACGGCCCGCGGCGTCCGTGGACAGGCGGCGATAAATGAACTCGGTGACCTTCGGGATCTTGGAAGCCTGGACCAGCGCCATGCCTTGCGCGGCATCGGCCCCCACCAGCGGGTCAATGCCATACCAGAGGAGCAACGGGAGGTTGTGGTCCGCCGCATCTTCGGACCGGGCCAACAAGGGAGCGGCCACGGCGGCACGGGCGGCGAGCGGGAGTCGACCCAAGGCGGAAGCGAGTTCGCGGCGCACCACCGGCGACTCCTCCTGTGCCGCCAGCTCAGCGAGGCGCGGTCCGACGTTGCGGGTGCGCTCGGACATGAGGCGAACGAACCAAGCGCGCAGGTGCTCGTCCTTGGCCGTCAGTCCGACCTCAAGCAGGTCGATCTTCGCACGGACGCGGTCGCCCTCGAAGGCCGGAAAGACGCCGGCGGAAGCCAACACCCAGAGCGCACGGAGGCGACGGAGCGGTTCAGCCTTGAGCGAACGGACGGTTGTCTCGGCGGTCAGTAAGGCGCTGGCCGTTCCAAAGTCGGGCTCCACTCCATGGCGTAGCTCGATGGCACGTTCGGCGAGGACCTTGCGGGCCTGCCGGACGAAGAACTCGTTCGGGTCGTCCAACGCGATGGAGAGCAGTTCCTGGCTCTTCAGCGCCGTGAGGTCCCGGGCCCGGGATTTGGCTTGGCCATAACTGACCCGGTAGATGCGGCCATTGCCGCGATCCCAAATCTCCTGGTTATTGCTGTGGCAAGTCTGCTTATCCGTCCAATCCGAGACATAGAGCGCACCATCCGGACCGACGCGTTGCGAAACCGGAATGAACCACGCGTCGTTGCTGCGCAGGAAGTCGGGCGCATGATGGCCGACGAAACCGCTACCCTTCGCTTTCACGGAGTCGCTCACCACGCGGTGGCCATGTAAGTTGCCAAAGAGCAGTAGCCCTTGATATTCAGCGGGGAAGTTGTCGCCGTTGTAGATGGCCAGTCCGCAATGGGCATGGCCGCCGCCTGCTTCATCCGTGCTCTGCGGCTGGACCATCCCGCGTTCGGCCGGACGATACAATACCGAGCCGGTGAAGTGCGCATGGTCGGCAATCGTCTTGATGTCGTCGTAGGTGAACGGATTAAAATGCTGTCCGGCCTGACGCTGGTAGCGGCCGCCGGGGAAAACGTGGTAGAGGTGCGGGATGACGCAGGCAGTGATGAACATCTCGCCGTGCTTATCGTAATCGAGACCCCACGGGTTGCTCGTGCCTTCGGCGAAGATTTCGAACTCCTTGGTCAACGGATGCAGACGCCACACGCCGGCGTTGATACGCTTCCGCTCGGAATCCGGGGCACCGGGCTTGCCGACGTTGGAATGGGTGAAGACGCCATGGCAGCCGTACAGCCAGCCATCCGGGCCCCAGATGAAGCTGTTCAACGTCTCGTGCGTGTCCTGCATCGCCCAACCATCGAGCACCACGCGCGGCTTGCCGGGTTTATCCTGGGCATCCTTCGGGATGAAGAGCAACTCGGGCGCAGCGCCGACCCAAACGCCCCCGTGACCGACCTCGATGCCGCTGACGAGGTCGAGGCCTTCGTAGAAGACCGTTGATTTACCATAAGAACCGTCGCCCAGTGGGTCTTCCAAAATCAGGATGCGGTCCTTACCCTTACCATCACCGCGTTTGCGGGGATAGGACATGCCTTCGACGACCCAGAGACGGCCCTTCTCGTCAAAGCACATCGCGATCGGCTGGACCACCCGAGGCTCGGCGGCGACGAGCGTCACCTGGAAACCCTTCGGCACGGACATCGCCTTGAGCGCTTCGGCCGGGGTCGACCCCTGCCGGTAGTCCTTGAACGGCACGTGGACCTCAGGACCGGCCGGGGGAGCAGCCAAGACGGAAACGGCGGCGAAAGCCGCGCCGAGGAAAACGGTGCGCATTGGGGTACGGGGTCTGTCACCAGACAACCCTCTCGGTTCCTTTATTTCAATTAAAACTAGCGGCTTATTCATGGCATTCGGCTTGGCATAGCCTATTCTAAGCCTATCTAGAAAAGCCCATGAAAAAGCCCTTCTCCCTCCTCGCCCTCGCCTTGGCCGCCACCTGCGCCCACGCCGCCGAGGTCAAACTCGTCGAACAGGCCGACAAGAAGCAGGTCGACGTCCTCGTCGACGGCCAGCCGTTCACGTCCTACGTCTTCTGGGCCGACCAGAAGAAGCCGCTCCTCTCCCCGCTCCGCACCGCCAGCGGCAACATCTTCACCCGCGGTTTCCCGCTCGAGAAGGTCGCCGGTGAACGCACCGACCACCCGCACCACATCTCTTCGTGGTTCAACTACGGGAACGTCAACGGCACCGACTTCTGGAACTCCCCGCCCGAGGGCTACTCGCGCGACAGCAAAATCCCTTACGGCAGCGTCAAGCACAAGGCCATCCTCGCCATGAAGAGCGGCGAAGGCGTCGCCTCGCTCAAGGTGTCGTCCGACTGGATCCTCGCCGACGGCTCCAAGGTGCTGCAGCAGGACGAGACGCTCGTCTTCCGCGCCGCCAAGGACCTCCGCATCATCGACCGCATCATTACGCTGACCGCCCAGGACAAGCCCGCCGTCTTTAATGACTCCAAGGAAGGCGTCATCGCCATCCGCGTCACGCGCTCCCTCGAGGAGCCCTCCACCAAGGCCGAAATCTTCACCGATGACGCGGGTAAGCCGACCGCGGTCGCCAAGCTCGACAACACCGGCGTCAACGGCATCTACCTCAGCAGCGAAGGTAAGGTCGGCGAAAAGGAAACCTGGAGCACCCGCGCCAAGTGGATGACCTTGTCCGGCAACGTGAAGGGCGAAGACGTGTGCATCGGCATCTTCGACCACCCGAAGAACAGCACCTTCCCGACCTACTGGCATAACCGCGGTTACGGCCTCTTCGCCGCCAACCCGTTCGGCGCCAAGGAATTCACGAAGGGCAAGACGACCCTCAACTTCACGATCCAGCCGGGCAAGTCCGAGACCTTCCGTTTCCGCATCCTGATCCACAGCGGCAAACTGACCAAGGAGCAGACCGAGGCCCAATACCAGCAGTGGCTGAAGGACCAGGCGGAGTAAGGCCCTAAAGATACAAGAGGAGAAAGGGGATTGGGGATTTGGGTTTGGATTGTGCCGTGGCCAAAGGCCGCTAAGCATATCCGACCCGGTCCCCTTTTGCTTTTCAAGTGCCCGGCCCATCCCATCCCCCTTCCCCCTTCCCCTATCCCCCATCCCCTTTTCCCTTCGCCCATGCCCCTCCGCTTACTCCTTCTCCTCGGCGCCGCGATCGCCTGCGCCGCTGAACCGCGCAAGCCGAACCTCATCTTCATCCTGAGCGACGACCTCGCGCAGGGCGACCTGGGTTGCTACGGACAGAAACTCATCCAGACGCCCAACCTCGACCGCATGGCCGCGGAAGGCACGAGGTTCACCCAAGGCTACTGCGGGACTTCGGTCTGCGCGCCGAGTCGCACCTCGCTCATGCTGGGCCAACACACGGGCCATAGCCCCATCCGCGCCAACCGTGAACTGAAGTCCGAGGGCCAGTTGCCGATTCCCGCCGACTCCATCACGGTCGCGAAGGCGCTCAAGGGCAACGGCTACGCGACCGCCTGCATGGGCAAGTGGGGCATGGGCATGTTCGACACCACCGGCAGCCCGTTGAAGAATGGCTTCGACCGATTCTTCGGCTACAACTGCCAGCGCCACGCGCATAGCTACTTCCCGACCTACCTCTACCGCGACGACCAGCGCATCGAACTGCCCGGCAACGACGGCAAGGGCGTCGGTAAGACCTACGCTCAGGATCTCATCCAACAGGAAGTCGAAACGTGGATCCGCGCCCAGAAGGACCGACCGTTCTTCCTCTTCTACGCGATCACCCTGCCCCACGGCCGCCACGAAATCAATGACTTCGGGATCTACAAAGATAAGCCTTGGACGCCCACCCAGAAGGCCTACGCCGCGCAGGTCACGCGCCTCGATGCCGATGTGGGGCGCATGTTCAAATTGCTCAAGGAACTCGGGCTCGACGAGAACACCCTGGTGATGACCGCGGGCGACAACGGCTCCTCGTTCGCGCCGAATTCGGAAATCGGCAAACTCTTCGACCAAGCAGCCAATGGACTGCGCGGCTACAAGCGCGGACTCTACGAAGGCGCGCTACGCCAAGCCGCCCTCGCCCGTTGGCCGGGCAAGGTCCCCGCGGGTCGCGTGAGCGATGAACCTTGGGCATCGTGGGATTACCTACCGACGGCTCTGGAACTCTCCGGAACCAAGGCACCCGCCGGGCTTAAGACCGACGGCCTTTCCCTGGCCGCGTTCCTGCAGGGCGGTCCCGCCCCGAAGCGTGATTACTTCTACTGGGAACTCCACGAGGGGCAATCGCTGCAAGCCGCCCGCTGGGACGACTGGAAAGCCGTCCGCAACGGACCCGCCGCCAAGATGGAAATCTACGACCTCAAGGCCGATGCGAACGAGAAGAATGACCTCGCGGACAAACGGCCTGAGCTCGTCGCCAAGGCCCTGGCGATTTTCAAGGACGCGCACGTCGACCACCCCGAATGGCCGATGCGCTCACAGAAGCAGTTGCAGGACGCGAACAAGGCCCGCAAGAAAGAGTCGAAGTAACCGTGAAGCTTCGCAAACTCGGCTGTTCCGACCTCCACCTGACACCCGTCGGCCTCGGTACCTGGGCCATGGGCGGTGGCGATTGGAAATTCGGCTGGGGCCCGCAGGACGATGCCCTGTCTGTCCGCACCATCCACGAAGCGCTCGACCTGGGTATCAATTGGCTCGATACGGCGCCCGTCTACGGCCTGGGGCACTGCGAAGACGTCGTTGGTCGCGCACTCAAGGAACTCAAAGGTCGTCGGCCGATCCTTTCGACGAAGTGCGAACGTTGCTGGGAAGCCGACGGCACCATCGTGCCGCGCCTCAAGCGCGCCAGCATCCACCGCGAAATCGATGACAGCCTCCGGCGCCTCGGCGTCGATGTCATCGACATGTACCAGATCCACTGGCCCCAGCCCGACGAGGATATCGAAGAAGGCTGGTCGGCCATCGCGGAGCTCGTGCAGGCGGGCAAGGTCCGCTGGGCGGGCGTGAGCAACTTCAGCGTCGCGCAACTCAAGCGCCTCCAACCGATCCATCCGGTCGCCTTCCTGCAGCCGCCGTACAGCATGATCAACCGCAGCATCGAGGCGGAAATCATTCCCTACTGTGAAGCGAACGACATCGGCCTCATCCCCTACAGCCCGATGCAGAAGGGCCTGCTCAGCGGCAAGGTCACCCGCGCTTGGGTCGATGCCCTACCCGCCACCGACCACCGCCGCGGCGACCCGCAGTTCAACGACCCCCTCCTGTCCAAGAACATCGCCCTGAATGACGTGCTACGACAGGTCGCGACGCGCCTTGGCACGACGCCCGCCGAACTCGCCATCGCTTGGGTGCTGCGCCAACCACGCGTCACCGCCGCGATCGTCGGCGCCCGCAAGCCCGGCCAAATCACCGAGACCATCGGCGGCGGCCGCCTCGCGATTCCCGCGGACGCCCTCGCCGAAATCGCAAAGGCGTTAGGTTGAGCACAATGCACAGGTAGGGTTAGCACTGCGTGCTAACCTAGC
>DBCN01000140.1:72856-92165 GCA_002293065.1 Opitutia bacterium UBA957 | reverse complement strand
GCGGCCAGCAGGATGGCCAGCAGGTCGGCGACGACGTCGGGCTGCTGGGCGGGGCGGACTTCCTTGGAGAGGTAGCCGAGCTGGGCGATGAATGAGTACTGTCCGATGATGGCCGCCTGATGCTGCTCCTTGACGCGTTCGGCGGCGATCTGGTCATCCGTCCAGCCAGCGTAGGGGCCTTTCCGCGAACTGCTGCGGCCGTCGGTCATGATGACACCGCCAAACCATTGGTCGGCGCGGTCGTAGCAAGCCAGAATACCCTCGTAGGCCATGAACTCCAGGTCGTCTTGATGTGCGCCGATACCAAGGTGAGTCGTGCGGCTAAAGGCCTCCGGACCGGTCTTCTGGTCGGGAACAAGCAGGTTGGCCTTGGGGTTGAGCTTCATGTCAGAGGGAGGGCAGGGAGGCGGCGGCGACGGCTTGTCCATGTCGCTTATCTTTCTCGGAAGGCACGACGAGGTCGATGCGAAGTTCGGGGAATTCGTCGGCGAGGACTGACCGAGCTCGCTCAATTATGACGTCGCCACCCTTGCCGGAAGTCACGCGACCCATGATCAATAGGCACTGGATATCGTAGAAGCTGGCGAAGTGCGCGATGGCGTAACCGAACGCGATGCCGATGGCCGCATAGACCTGCTGGGCGCGCGTATCGCCGGCGAGCATCAGCTTCTGCAGTTCTTCGAGCTGCTCGGGAAGTCGCATGGTCGCGGGCAGGTGAATGCCGGCGAGCGGCAACAAGCGACCGACGCCCTGTTGGCTGAAGTACTGCACGCCGCAACCAAGGTCACCCGACCATTCGTCGGCGGGGCCATTTGCGCGATAATCGACCGGCACGAAGGCGAGTTCGCTCAGCCAATTGGTGAGGTTGCCCTTGGGATCGACGAAGCCCGCGGCGACGCTGGTGCCCATGGCGATGCCGAGCACCGCGTTGCGATTGAGGGACATGGAGGCCGCGAGCGCGGTGACATCGCCGTCGTTAAGGACTTCAAACGGGACTTTCCATTCCTTGGCCAGGTCGAGGAACATGCCTTTGACTTTGGCCTCGAAGATCGCCGGGTCGGTGACGCCACGGAAGAGCGAGGCGACGCGGACTTTGTTGTTGATGTAGACGCCCGCGGCGGAACCCCCGATGGCATCGACACGCGGCAAGTGGGCCGCCGCGATCTGCAAGGAATGCCGAATGCCTTCAAGGTGGTAGTTTGGGTCCGGCTGGAAATAGGGGTCCCACTTGACCTCCTCCGAAAAGACGACCTGACCGTCGATGACCGCGGCGCACTTCCGGTCGGAACCACCCAAGTCGAAGCCGATGCGACAGCCGCCAAGGTTACGTCCCAACGGGAGATGCGAAGTGCTTGCAGCGGGCAGACCTTGCTCCGTGACGACCCGGAACGTCAACGGAAGCTCGAAAAGCTTGCGCGTGAAGTCGGCGTCGAAAGCACGGGCGCCACCGGTTTGATACATGGATTGCAGCACCGGGACCAAGGCGGGAGCCTGCTCGCCGGCCAGCATCACCTCATGGCCGCTACGTGCCCAGAGGAGGAACTTCACCGTCCGCTCGACGTGCAAGAGGTTGTCGGCGTCATTGGACGGGCTAGACGGCAGGACCAGGGTGCGGAACACCGAGGCGGTGCCGTCCGGACGAGCTAAGCCGATCGCCAACGGCGTGCTGCCAGGAGTTTGTCGGCAGAGCTTCAGGAACTCCTTGGTCCAAAGCGAAGCAGGGACGAAACCCGGGTCGATGGCGGCGATGTGGCGTGGGGAAAGTTTCATCCGAGCGAACTTAAAGGCGGGCGTTGGCTTCTGGGTCTAGGTGGAACGTGCATCGAGGATGATCCTGCAACCAGCTGGCGGGACAGGCCGCGGAAGGTTGCGTGCGCAAGGTCTTCCGAATGATGTCAGCCTTACCGGCGCCGAAGGCCAACAACTCGACCTGCCGACAGTCCATGATCGTACCCACACCCATGGTGAGCGCGCCGTGCGGGACGAGGCTCAACTCGCCGAAAAAGACCGAGTTATCGCGACGGGTAACCTCATCGAGGTGGACGCGACGCGTCCGGGAATCCAGCGAGGAAGGCGGTTCATTGAAACCGATGTGCCCCGTGCGACCGATGCCCAAGACCTGCAAATCAATCCCGCCGGCGGAGCGGATGGCGGCTTCGTAGTCGGCGCAAGTCACCGCGGCGTCGGCGCTGATACCCGCCGGTACGTGGGTATTTTCACGCGGGATGTCGATGAAGCGAAAGAGGTTCTGCTCCATGAAATAACGGTAGGACTGGGCATGGTCACCCGCGAGGCCTTCGTATTCGTCGAGATTGAAGGTCACGACGTTCCGGAAGCTGAGGCCTGCTTCGCGATGCAGCCGGACCAACTCCGCGTACAAGGGCAGGGGGGTCGAACCCGTCGCCAGGCCTAGGACCGCGGTCTGCTTGGCTTGGGCCTTCGCGACGATGAGGTCGCGGATGGTGGCCGCAACCGCTTGGGCGGCCGTTGCCTTGTCCGCATGAACAATGACCTTAGCCATTAGCCGAGGGAGGCGAGCATCCGCACGAGTTCATCGCGCTTGGCTTTGGCTTCGTTGAGTTGCTTGCGGGCGCCATCGAGGATTTGCGGAGGAGCCTTCGAGACGAACGTTTCGTTGGAGAGCTTGGCTTCGCCGGCGGCGACGGCCTTCTCGATCTTCTCGATTTCCTTGCCGAGGCGGATCTTTTCGGCGCCGACATCCATCGCATCGCCGACCTCGAGCAGGACGACGCCCACCGGAGTCACGGTACCCGGACGACCACCGGCATCGGCGGCGAAGTTCAATTCCGCCAGACCGGCCAGGCGACTGACCTTATCGCGATTATGCTCCAGCAAGGCCTTGGCCGTCACATCCTTGGCGATGACGGTCACCAGGCTGTCGCGCTTATTGGCTTGGTTGGCTTGAGACTTCATCGCACGCACAGCGGCGACAAACTCACGAAGCAGGCCGACGTCGGCAACCTTCGAGGTCATCATTTTCACCCCATGCTCGCGCAGGACGCGCAACAAGTCGCCTCCGGTACCGGTACCATGGTTCTGGATGAAATCCTTCTCGGCGCCGTAGCCCAAGAGGTGCCAGAGCTCTTCCGTGATGAAGGGGGCAATCGGGTGCAGCATCAGCAGGAACTGACGCAGGACGAGGTCCTGGACGGCCAAGCAGGTGTCTCGCAAGGCCGGATCGGCCAAACGCGACTTGGAAGCCTCGACATACCAGTCACAGAAGTCGCCCCAGAAGAACGTGTACAAGCCTTGTGAGTAGGCGGTGAACTCGTGTTCGTCGAGGCGCTGGCTGGTGGCGTCGGTAAGTTCGGCCAAACCGTGCAGGATGGCAAAATCGTCGTCGTCGAGCTGCGATGGCTTGAGGCGCGAGGCGATGGCGGCGAGGTTGCCGTTGTCGAACATCGGGCCCGACATCTGGCGGAAGCGGGAGGCATTCCACAGCTTGTTGCAGAAGTTGCGGCCTTGGGAGACGCGGTCTTCGTCGAACAGGATGTCCTGGCCCTTCGGAGCGATGGTCAGCAAGCCGAAGCGGAGGCCATCGGCGCCGAACTTGGCGATGAGGTCGAGCGGCTCGGGTGAGTTGCCCAAGGACTTCGACATCTTGCGGCCCTGCTTGTCGCGGATGATGCCCGTGAAGTAGACATCCTTGAAAGGAACCTCTCCCGTGTATTCGAGGCTCGCCATGATCATGCGGGCGACCCAGAAGAAAATGATGTCCGGGCCAGTGACGAGCACACTGGTTGGGAAAAATTTCGCCAATGCAGCGGGTTCCATCGTCTCGTGTGCCCACAGCCATGATGAGAACCACGTGTCGAGCACATCGGAGTCCTGCACCCAACCTTCGCCGGGCGACTCGATCTGGCTTTTTGCGCTTTTCGCATCGCTCTCGCCCGCTGGATACCAGACCGGGATGCGGTGGCCCCACCAGAGCTGACGGCTGACGCACCAGTCTTGGATGTTCTCCAACCAATGGAGGTATGTCTTGGTCCAGCGTTCCGGGTGGAACTTGATGATGCCTGCCGTGACCGCGCGCTTGGCTTCTTCGATCTTCGGGTAATGGATGAACCACTGCTCGCTCAGGCGAGGCTCGATGGGCACGTCGGCGCGCTCCGAGAAGCCCACGGTGTTCTCATAGGGCTCGACCTTGACGAGGGCGCCGAGCTCTTCGAGCAGCTTGGCGGCGGCGGCGCGCGCCTTGAAGCGCTCCAGCCCGGCCAAAGGCCCCGCGTCGGCGTTCATCGTGCCATCCGGATTCATGACGTCGAGGACGGGCAGGCCATGACGCTTGCCGATGTCGAAGTCCGTGCGGTCATGGGCCGGGGTCACCTTGAGGACGCCGGTGCCGAACTCGCGCTCGACGGCGGTATCGCCGACGATGCGGATCTGGGCGCGCGGGAAGGGGCGCCAAACGTGCTTGCCGATGAGGTGCTGGTAGCGCTCATCTTCGGGATGGACGGCCACGCCGGAGTCGCCCGGGATGGTCTCGGGACGGGTGGTCGAGATCTCGAGGTAGGTTCCGGGATGCTCCACGACTTCGTAGCGCATCTTGAACAGCGAGCCCTTGGAAGGCTTCATGATCACTTCCTCGTCGGACAAACCGGTCTGCGAAACCGGACACCAATTCACCATGCGCTTGCCGCGATAGACGTAGCCGCGCTCATAAAGCGTGACGAAAGCCTGGAGGACCGCCTGCGAGTAACCGGCGTCGAGCGTATGGACCTTCCGATCCCAGTCGCACGAAGCGCCGAGCTTGCGGAGCTGGTTCAGGATGATGCCGCCGTGTTTGTCGCGCCATTCGGACGCGACCTCGATGAACTTCTCGCGGCCGAGATCGTGCCGGGTCTTGCCGTGGTTTTGGCGGAGGTCTTTTTCGACGCGCGATTGCGTGGCGATCCCCGCGTGGTCGGTGCCGGGGAGCCACAGCGCGGACTTACCCTCCTGGCGGGCGCGTCGCACCATGATGTCCTGCAGCGTGTTGTTCAGCAGGTGCCCCATGTGGAGCACGCCGGTCACGTTGGGCGGGGGGATCATGACCGCGAACGATTCGCGGGTCGGATCGACCTTGCCGGCAAAGCAGCCTGCGGCGACCCAGCGGTCGTACCATTGTTGTTCGACCCCTTGGGGGTCATAAGACTTGGGAATTTCGGCCATCGGGAAGGGTGATGATTAGAGTGGAACTTGGGGGTTGAAAAGAGCGGATTGGTCGCCCATCAAAGATGCAAGCTAGGCCCCATGCAACGGGTGCCGACGAACCCCGCCAGGTCCGGAAGGAAGCAACGGCAGTCTGGTTCCCCGTGTGCCGTGGTCAGCCTAGCCCCTTTAACTTTAATGCCCCTAATCAGGGCACCGGGTTGGGCTGGTTTCGGTTAATGACGGAAACAATTTCTAAAACAAGAAAGGGTGCGAATTGCACCCTTTCGTTCGTTAAGACTGGAGGCTGCGCTTAGAGCGAGTGGATGCTCGACTTCGAGACGGCCATCGCGGCTTCCTTGAAAGATTCGCTGATGGTCGGGTGCGCGAAGCAGGTGCGGGCGATGTCTTCGGCGCTGGCGCCATATTCCATGTGCGCGCAAGCGGCGGCGATCATCTCCGAACCACCGCGCGAAACGATCTGCACGCCGAGCACCTTGTCGGTCTTGGCGTCGGCGATGACCTTGACGAACCCCGTGGTCGCATCGGTCGCGATGGCGCGGCCGTTGCCGGCGAGCTGGAACTTGCCCACCTTGACCTCGATGTTCTTGGCCTTGGCTTCCGACTCCAGCATGCCGACGCCGGCGATTTCGGGGTCGGTATAGATGACGCCAGGGATGATGTTGTAATTCACGTGACCAGCCTTGCCGGCGATGATTTCCGCCGCGGCGACGCCTTCTTCCTCGGCCTTGTGGGCGAGCATCGGTCCAGCCACCACGTCGCCGATGGCGTAGACGCCGGGGAGGTTGGTGCGGAAATGGTCGTCGATGACGACGCGGCCACGCTCATCGAGCTTGAGGCCCGCTTCGGCGGCACCGAGGCCTTGCGTGTTGGCCTTGCGGCCGACGGCGACGAGAATCTTGTCCGCCGGGAATTCCAAAGGCTTGCCATCGCGCTCGGCCGTGAGGGCCATGCCGCCGGCGCTCTTCTTGACGCCGGTGACCTTCGCGCCGAGCTCGAACTTGATGCCTTGCTTTTCGAAGGCCTGCTGGGCGACCTTGGCGACGTCCGCGTCGTAAGCCGGACCACCGATCGAGGGGAGCATTTCGACGACCGTGACCTGCGAACCGAGGCGCGCCCAGACCGAGCCGAGTTCCAAGCCGATGGCGCCGGAACCGACGACGACCATCTTTTCGGGAACCCCCTTGAGGGCGATGCCGTGGTCGGAGGAGATGATGGTTTCGCCGTCGAACTTCATGAACGGCAGCTCGACGATCGAGGAGCCCGTGGCGATGATGATGTTCTTGGTTTCGAGCGTGCGTTCACCGGCGGTGCTGCGGACGAGCACCTTGCCAGCCTGCTTGTCGAGACGGCCCAGACCCTGCACGATTTCGATGCCGCGCTTGGAGACGAGGAACTTAACGCCTTGGTTGAGCTGCGCGACGACCTTGTCCTTGTTGGTCATCATCGCGCCGACGTCGAAGGTGACCTTTTCGCCACCGACGAGCCCATGCTTCTTGCCGTGGGAAACCTGATGGAAGACTTCGGTCGAGTGGAGGAGGGCCTTGGAGGGGATGCAACCGACGTTCAGGCAGGTACCGCCGAGGACGGGGTCCTTTTCGACGAGGGCCACCTTGAGGCCGAGTTGGGCGGCCTTGATGGCGGCGACATAACCGCCGGGGCCGGAACCGATGACAACGAGATCGAGTTGAGACATTGAGGTGTAGGAAAAGGGATTAGGCTCCGAAGAGCAGGGTGTGCGGTTCTTCGATGTACTGACGCACCTTGACGAGGAACGTCACGGCTTCCTTGCCGTCGATGATGCGGTGATCGTACGACAGGGCGAGGTACATGATCGGACGGATGACGACCTGGCCGTTCTCGGCGACGGGACGCTCGACGATGTTGTGGAGGCCCATGATGGCCGCCTGCGGGTGATTGAGGATCGGCGTGGAGAGCATCGAGCCATAGATGCCGCCGTTGGAGATGGTGAAGACGCCGCCTTGGAGCTCGGGGAGCTGAATCTTGCCGTCGCGGGCCCGCTTGCCGAAGTCGGTGATGGCCTTCTCGATGCCGGCGAAGGTGAGTGCATCGCAATCGCGGACGACGGGAACCATCAGGCCTTTTTCGGTCCCGACGGCCACGCCGATGTCGTAGAAGTTGTTCTCGACGATGTCCTCGCCGTCGAGCTGCGCGTTGACCGCGCGGACGTCCTTGAGGGCCTGGACCGCGGCCTTCACGAAGAAGGACATGAAGCCCAATTTGACGCCGTATTTCTTGAGGAATTCCTCGCCATGGCGTTTGCGCAGTTCCATGACCGGAGCCATGTTGACCTCGTTGAAGGTCGTGAGCATCGCGGTCTCCGACTTGGCCTGGACGAGGCGCTCGGCGATCTTGCGACGCAGCGGGGACATCCGCTTGCGGGTCGTGCGGCCTTCGCGCGAAGGAATCGCGACTGGTCCAGCCGGAGCGGCGGCGGGGGCGGAAGCAACGGAAGCAGGCGCCGAAGCCACCGCCATGATCGGGGTCTTGCCCTCGAGCGCGGCGAGCATGTCGCCCTTGGTGACGCGACCGGCCTTGCCGGTACCTTGAATCGACGCCGGATTCAGGCCGGTCTCCGCCGAAATACGGCGGACGGCTGGGGAGATTTCCGCGGCGGCCCCGGACTTCGCGAGCACGGCCGCGGGCTTCGGCGCAGCGGCGGTGGCCACTTCGGCCTGAGCGGGCGCAGCTTTCGGGGCGGCACTCGCCGGGGCGGCGGCCGGGGCAGGGGCAGCCCCCGCGGCGCCGGCTTCAATCGTCGCAATTACCTGCCCAACCAAGACTTCGGTGCCGGCTGGGATGGCGATGGTGATACAGCCGTCGACCTCGGCGGTACCTTCGGACGTGACCTTGTCGGTCTCGTAAGAGAAGAGGGGCTGCCCTTTGCGGACAGCGTCGCCGCTCTTAACGGTCCAAGATGCAAGGAGACCTCCGGTAATGGATTCTCCCATGGGGGGGATTTTGACTTCGACAGCCATGAAAAGTGAGTGGTGGACTTTGGAAGCCCCCCGTGGGTGTTTCAACGGGGAAATACGCCTTTAATCGCCTTCAACCCCTCCATTGAGGGGCCGAAGGCGGGTTAAAGAAGGCTTAGGGGGCTTCTAATGACTGAAATTAGGCGTTAAAGGCCTGGCGGATCACATCGGTCTGCTCGACCTTATGGACCGAAAGCGCCCCGACGGCGGGAGAAGCGGCGCTATCGCGACCTGCATAGACCGGTCGGAGACCGAGGGTGGACTCGACCAAGGGGGCGATGAAGGACCAACCAGCCATGTTCTGCGGCTCGTCCTGGACCCAGACGATCTTCCGCGGGGAACCGTACTGCGCATGCAGTTTCCGCAAGGCCGCGGCGTCGAAGGGGTAGAACTGCTCGATGCGGATAATCGTAGTGGTGGTGTCCTTACGGACGGCGCGTTCCGCATCGAGCTCGTAGAAGATCTTGCCCGAGCAAAGCACCAAGCGCTCGGTCGTCGCCGCCGGCGTCGGATCCGCGAGGACGGCCGCGAAACCACCCTTCGTCAGGTCGTGCAGGGTGCTGACGCAAGCCTTGTGGCGCAGCAGGCTCTTCGGCGTCATGACGACGAGGGGCTTGCGGTGCTCGGCCTTCACCTGGCGGCGCAGGGCATGGAAGAGCTGGGCGGGCGTCGAAGGCTGGACGACCTGCAGGTTGTTTTCGGCGCAGAGCTGGAGGAAGCGTTCGAGGCGAGCCGACGAGTGTTCCGGGCCTTGCCCTTCGAAGCCGTGCGGGAGGAGCATGACGAGACCGCTCGTCTGACCCCACTTCGATTCCGACGAGGCGATGAACTGGTCGATCATGATCTGCGCGCCGTTGGCGAAGTCGCCGAACTGGGCTTCCCAAATCACGAGCGAATCCGGCGCTTCCAGGGAATAGCCATAATCGAAACCGAGGACCGCATACTCCGAAAGGGTCGAATTGACGAGTTCGATGGATTCACCGCCGCTGACGGCATTGAGCGGGCAGTATTCCGCGTCGTTCGACGGGTCATGGAGGACCGCATGGCGATGGGAGAAAGTTCCACGTTCGCAATCCTGGCCCGAGATGCGGATCGGGTAACCCTCGGCAAGCAGGGAAGCGAAAGCCAAGCCTTCGCCCAAGCTCCAGTCGAAGTTCGCGCCCGACTTGAAAGCCTCGGCCTTCGCATCCAGCAGGCGCTTGATCTTCGGGTTCGGCGCGAAGTCCGGCGGCATCGTCCAAAGGGCCGGGGCCACCTTCTGCAACAAGGCTTCCGGGGCCGTCGTATCGACGCTGGCGTCGTAAGGAGACTGGAACGGACAGACCGCGGCGGGCGTCTTTTCGCGTTCGGCGACTTCCACCGCGATGGCGGCCTTGGCGCGGTCTTGGGCGGCGTTGAGCAGGACTTCGAACTCGGTGCGGAGGCCCGCGAGCTCACCGTCCGGGGTCGAGCCCGAGGACGTCAGGCGCGAGGCGTAGAGTTCGGCGACGCTCGGGTGATTGGAGATGGTGCGGTACAGCACGGGCTGGGTGAAGGCCGGCTCGTCCGTTTCGTTGTGGCCGTAGCGGCGATAGCAGACGATGTCGACGACCGCGTCCGCGGCAAACTGCTGGCGGTATTCGAGCGCGATTTCGGTGGCGAGGACGACCGCGTCCGGATCGTCGCCGTTGACGTGGAAAATCGGGGCTTCGACGAACTTGGCGATCTCCGTGCAATGGCGACCGCTGCGCGCTTCCTCGGGACCGGTGGTGAAGCCCACCTGGTTGTTGGTGACGATGTGGACCGTGCCGCCGACGGCGTAACCTTTGACGTTCGAGAGATTGAAGGTCTCCATCACGATGCCCTGGCCCGCGAAGGCCGAGTCGCCGTGGATGAGCACCGGCAGGGCGGCCGAGCGCTTGCCGTCGCTCTGGAGATCGACGCGGGCGCGGGCGCGGCCGAGGACGACCGGATTGACGGCTTCGAGGTGGCTCGGGTTGAACGCCAACGTGATGGCGACCTTCCGGCCGTCGACGCTGCGCTCGCCTTCGTAACCGAGGTGATATTTCACGTCGCCGTCGCCGTTCGTGGTGTCGGGGATATGGTTCTCTGAGAAACCTTCGAAGAGGTATTCGGCCTTCTTGCCGCAGGTGTTGACGAGGACGTTCAGGCGGCCGCGGTGAGCCATGCCGATGACGATGTCGCTGATGCCCAAGCCCGGGGAGCGGCTGATCAGGCGCTCCAAGGCGACCAGCAAGGTCTCGCCGCCTTCGACGGAGAAGCGTTTGGCGCCGACGAAAGTCTTGTGCAGGAAGCGTTCGAACTGCTCGGCTTGGACGATGGTGCGGAGGAAGCTGCGGCGCGCGGCGGCGTCATAGGCCGGACGGAGTCCGCAGGATTCGATGCGCTCCTGCAACCAACGGCGACGGGCGCCATCCTGGATGTGGGTGTATTCCACGCCAATCGGGCCGCAGTAGGTCGCCTTCAACTTGGCGAGGATCTCCGACAGCGGCAGCATCTGGCCACCGAGGAAATCTCCGGTGTAATAGGGCTGGGTCACGGAGAGGGTATCGAGGCCCAAAGCCTTGTCCGTCAGCTCGAAATACGGAGTCGGGTCGGCCAAGGGATTCGTCTTGGCCTGGAGATGTGCCAGCGTCCGGTAAGCGTGGATCGCGGCAAAAACCTTGGCCTGGGCGGCCGCGTCGACGGCCGCGCCGGGGCCCGCGGCAGCGCCTTTGGCGGGCTTAGGCGGGAGCGACAGACCCAGTTCGAAGCCTTCAAAGAACGCGCGCCAATCCGCCTCGACGGATTGCGGGTCTTGTTTCCAGCGTTCGTGGTACTCGGCGACCAGATCGGCGTTCCAGCGTGATCCAACACTCAGATGTTTCATTTAAGTTACAGATAAAGAGAGGGTTTCAGTAAAGCCTTTGAGGAAATTGAAACAAGCCCAGACCCCAGCTAAAATACAGGACTTTGGGCGTTGCATCGTCCTAAATGGCTAGGTTTAATCACAAAACGTCGATGTCTACCCCAAGACCGGCAAACCGCTCCTATTCCACGGAGGCCCTCGAACGCTGGTTCGGGCACCTTCCGGAGGACTGGGAGGGTGCGTTCAAAACGGAAGACCTCGAGGAAGGTCGGCGTCTTTACACCGAGGGGCTGGTCCGAACCCTCGAACTCAAACCGACTTCCGCCGAGGGCGTCACCAAGACGGAAACCCAGACCGTCCGCGCGGTCATCGAACTCCGGAACGGCGCGCTCGAGTGGCGCACATCCTTGCCGGAAGAAGAAAACGGCGCGCCGTTCGCGGTCGCGACGATGTATGAGGTCGAAGAACTTCTCGCCGATGAGATCAAGGCCATCGACGATACGGCCCCCGCGGCGGAAATCGCTCCGATCGCCAAGGCGGAGCCCAAGGATACGGGTGGCCGGACTGCCCTGAAGCTCCAGGTCTCCTTTGACCTGACCTCGGAAGGGCTCACGGCCTCGGCCTCCTGGGTCGGGCGTGGCGGGCACTCCTGGAATTGCTTCGGTCCCGGCTCGATCCCCGGCGACGAGCTTTCCGATGAGCAGCGGCAGACGCTCTTCCGCTTCAGCACGGCGGCGCATCGCGCCGGCTACGCCTACAGCAAGACCGCCGGCACATGGGCGATGGACAACATCGGCCGAATCGAACGTTTCGTGCGCGAAGAGCTCAACGAGTGGCGCAAGCGCTTCAAGCTCCAGGGCGAGGAGGGCCTGAACATTTTCCGGAACGAACAGCTCCAGGTCGCCGTCGACGCGGAAGCCGAATCCGGGGCCGACGGGAAATCGTTCCGGCTGAATTGGCGTCTCAAAGCCGGCACCCACCAACTGCAGACCCATGAACAGAAGCTCCTGCTCAAGGCCGGCGGGCGCCCCGTCATCCTCCCCGGCAAGGGCGTGGTGGCCTACAACGCGGCCGTGGCGGACTTCTCCGAAGATTGGAAGGCCAAGGACGGGGAAGTGCCGCGGTACCTGTTGTTGTCCTTGTTTGACCATGCCGCCGTGGGGGCGCTCCGGCTCAACGACGACTTGCGCGCCTGGAAAGACCAACTCCTGCAGGAGCCCATCCCGCCCGACAACCTGCCGCAACACCTGCGCCCGTACCAAGCCAAGGGCGTCACGTGGCTCGGTCGACTTTGCGACCTGGGCTCGCACCCTTTGCTGGCCGATGAGATGGGCCTCGGCAAGACGGTCCAGGTCCTGGCCTTGCTCGCATCGCGTCCGGTGGGCGAACGCTCGCTCATCGTGTGTCCGGCGAGCGTGATCCCGGTCTGGCTCGGCGAAATCAAACGTTTCCACCCGGAGCTGTCCGCCTCGGTCCTCACCGCGGAAGATGATTTCGCCAAACATCCCGAAGCCAAACTTTGGATCTCGAGCTACACGCAGCTACGCCGGCACGCCAATCTGCTGGAAAAGACGAAGTTTGGTTACGCCATCCTGGACGAAGCCCAGGCCATCAAGAACCCGGAATCGAAGACCACCCAGACGTGCTTGTCCGTGCAGGCCGACCACCGCATCGCCATCACGGGAACGCCCCTCGAGAACCGTCCGACCGACATCTGGACCATCTTCCGCTTCCTCATGCCCGGCTTGCTCGGCAAGCGCGCGAACTTCGAACGCGTGATGTTGCGCGACCCCTCGGCGGGACTGGTCAAGGTCCGCCGGCAAGTTTCCCCCTTCATCCTGCGTCGGCTCAAGCGGCACGTCGCGGCGGATATTCCGCCGAAGATGGAGGTCGTCTTGCCGTGTCCGCTCACCCATGAGCAACGCGCGCTCTACCAGCACCTGACGCAAGGCAGCGGACTTTCGGGCGAACTCGCCGGGTTGTTGTCTCGCGATGCCACCTCGGTGCTCACCTTGCTCATGCGCTTGCGGCAGGTCTGTTGCGACCCCGGCCTCTTGCCCGACAATTCCGGCTGTCCCAGCGCCCACTCCGGCAAGATCACGCTCTTGGTCTCGAAGCTGGCGGAAGTGGCGGCCAACGGTTCCAAGGCCGTGGTCTTCTCGCAATTCGTCTCGCTCATCGAACGGGTGAAGAAAGCTTTGGCACGCGACCTGCCGAACCTGCCGATCTTCGAGCTGACGGGGGAAACCAAGGATCGCTCCGCGCCCGTCGAACGGTTCAAGGAGACGAAGGGCCCCGCCTTGTTCTTGGCTTCGCTCAAGGCGGGCGGCACCGGCATCACCTTGAACACGGCGGAATACGTGTTCTTGCTCGATCCGTGGTGGAACCCCGCCGTCGAGGCCCAAGCCGTCGACCGCGTCCACCGCATCGGCCAAAAGAATCCCGTGCTCATCTACCGCATGATCGCCCCGGGCACCGTGGAGGAGCGCATCGAGGAGCTCAAGCAGGAGAAGCGCGAACTCTTCTCGGCCGTCGTCGGCGATATCCCCGACATGACGGATTGGACGCGGCACTTCTCGTCGCTCGACGCGCTCATCCGACTCAGCGATTCACCGGCCGCCGCCGCTTCCGCGGAGGTCGCCCCGGAACGCGAACAAGAAGCCTGAGTTACTTGGCGATGAGGTCGTAGGCCTCGGCGCCGGTCACCGTCACGTCCGCGAATTCGCCCACCGGGAACTTCTTCGGCACCTTGACGATGCCATCGATGTCCATGGCGTCGCCTTCGCTGCGCCCCACACCCGGACTTTCGACGAGGACGCGGAGTTTGCGACCGACGAAACGCTCGCCGCGCTCCTGCGAGAGGCGCTGCAGCAAGGTCATGGCCCGGTCGTAACGGTCGGCCTTCACTTCATCCGAGAGGTGGCCGTCCATCTTGGCGGCCTTCGTGCCTTCTTCCTTGGAATACTTGAAGATGCCGACGCGGTCGAAGCGGGTGGCCGCGAGGAAAGCGAGGAGTTCCTGGAAGTCCTCTTCGGTTTCGCCGGGGAAACCGACGATGAAGGTCGTCCGGATCGCCATGTCCGGGGCGCCGACGCGCATGCGGCGGATGAGGTCGCGGATGTAGTCACCGCTGGTCTCGCGCTGCATCGCCGTGAGCATCTTGCTCGAAATGTGCTGCAGGGGGATGTCGACGTAGCGGGCGACGTGCTTGGACTGGGCGATCGTTTCGATGAGTTCGTCGCTCCAGTGCGCCGGGTGGGTGTAGAGCAGGCGGATCCAGTAATCGCCGGGGATGGCGTCCAATTCGCGGAGCAGGGAGGCGATGGATTCGCCCTTCGACGAGTCCACTTTGCTGCGCGGGTTCGGGCGTTCCTCGGTCCAGCGATCCATCCCGAAGTAGGTCGTGTCCTGGGAGATGAGGTTCAGCTCCTTGACGCCTTCCTTCACCAGCTGCTGGGCTTCCTTGACCACGGATTCGACCGTCCGGCTGCGGTGCCGGCCACGGATGCGGGGGATGATGCAGAAAGTGCAGGGGTGGTTGCAGCCTTCCGCGATCTTGATGTAGGCCGAATGCTTCGGCGTCAGGCGGAAGCGGGGCGTGTCGTAATCCGGAATGAACGTCGTGGTCTTGGCCAGGAACTCCGTCATGCCGGCTTCACCGCCCATGACCTTATGGATGACGGGGACGATGTTGGTCACCTGGTCGAGACCGATGAACGCATCGACCTTGGGGAGTTCGACTTGGCCCTTGGCGCCTTCGACGACGGGGAGGGCGCCTTGGTAGCGCTGCGACATGCAACCCGCCACGATGAGCTTCTGGTTCTTCTTGCGGGCGGTCGCCTTGCCGTCGCTCATCTCGTAGATGGCTTCGAGGGCCTCATGCTTCGAGGCATCGATAAATGAGCAGGTGTTGACGATGACCACGTCCGCATCGGCGGCATTGGCCGTCATGGTCATGCCGGCCTTGGCGAGGTGGCCGATCATGATTTCGGAATCGATGAGGTTCTTGGCGCAACCAAGGGAGACTAGGCCTACTTTGACGGACATGGGTACAGAAAGACCACCTTGGCCAAGAAAAGCAACCTTCCGGGGTGTTTAGAGCCTCAGCCAGACGGCCGCTGGGATGTCCTCGGGGCGAGCTTGGGCGGTCAGTCCATGGCTGGGCAAGGCCTCCAGCCACGCACGCACGTCCGCTGCTTCGGGAAAGAGGTTCTTGGCGGACGACCCGACTTGTTTGCGGCGCTGGGTGAACAGGGCCCGGGATACCTCGCGAGCCCGGGCACTGAAGCGTTGGGCGTTCGGTTTCCGCTTCAGGACGAGCAGGCAGGAGTCGACCTTGGGCGGCGGGTTGAAGGACTGCCCGGGGACGGGGTGCAGCTTCACCTTCTCGAAAGCGAGGCTAACCTGCGCCGTGACCGCGGACCAATGTTTCGTACCGACCTCGGCGGTCAGGCGATCCGCGGCTTCGCGTTGGAGCATGAGCACCATGATCTCGGGGTGCGGCCCCGCGCAGATGGCATCCATCCATGGAGTGGAGATGGCGTACGGCAGATTCGCGACGACCTTGAACGACCCATCAGCCGGGGCGACCAGGTCCGCCAGAGGTTTCTCGACGGCGTCACCTTCCGTGAGATGGAAGGCTTGGGGCCAGCGGGGCAAAAGGGATTGCTTCAGGTGATAGACCATCGTCGGGTCGGCCTCGACCGCGTGAAGTTCAACCCCCGCGCCCAACAGGGTGCGCGTCAGGGTCCCTAGGCCCGGCCCGACCTCCAAGACGCGGTCACCGGGCTTGATCTCGGCCAGTTCGAGCGACTTCCGCACGATGTTTCCATCGATCAGGAAGTTCTGGCCCAGCCACTTCTTGGGCATGTGCGCCAGCCGCGCGAGCAACTCACGGGTTTCGGTCTGCGACAAGGGGCCGTCGTTCATCGGCCGCGAAAAGCCTGCAGGAGCGCCGCGGGACTGTCCGCGCGCATCAAGGATTCGCCGACAAGCAGGGCATGCGCACCGGCGTGGCGCATCCGGGCGGCGTCTTCCGCCGTCTTGATGCCGCTCTCCGCGACCTTGAGGATGTGCGCGGGCATCTGCGGGATGACACGCTCGGCGAAGCTCAGGTCGATCTGGAAGGTCGACAGGTTGCGGTTGTTGACGCCGACCATGTCGGGGTCATGGCGCAAGGCACGTTCGAGTTCCGCTTCATCGTGGACCTCGAAAAGCGTATCCAGCCCCGCCCACTTGGCGGCGGCATGGATGGGACGGATCTCGGCGTCGGTGAGACCGCGGACGATGATGAGGATGCAACGGGCGCCGGCTTGGGCGGCTTCGAGCACTTGGTAAGGGTGCACCATGAAGTCCTTGCGGATGCAAGGGCGGGGGACCGGGAGCGTCGCTTGGTCTTGGACGACTTCGATGAGGTCCTGCAGCTGGCCCTTGAAGTAGGTCGACTCCGTCAGCACGGACAGGCATTCGGCCCCGGCTTCCGCGTAGAGCCGGGCTTGCGCCACGGCGTTCACTTCGGAGCGGATGGTGCCGACGCTCGGCGATGCCCGCTTCACCTCAGCGATGACGGTCAGGCGGCCCGGGACGTGCAAAGACTGGCGAAAGCCAGGCAGGCGGGAGCGACCCGCGAAGGCGGCCAGTTCGGCTTCCGTGACGGCACGAGCGAACGGGGCAATTTCCCGGCGCTTGGCGTCCATGATTTCCGTCAGTTTGTCCACCCCCACAACGGAAACGAGACCGAGCCTTCTGGCAATCGTTTTGACTCCCCCGCCCAGACCCCTCTCCATCGGGTCATGTCCGGCCTAGACCTCCTTCTCGCGACCACCGCCCGACTCCGCGCCCCCGATGGTTGCCCCTGGGATCGCGAGCAAACCCACCGCACCATCTGCGACTGCCTCGTGGAGGAGGTCTGCGAACTCCTCCAAGCCATCGATCGCAACGACGATGCCAACCTCCGGGAAGAACTGGGCGACCTCCTTTTCCATGTCGTGCTGCATGCCCAGATGGCGACCGAGGCCGGTAAATTCAATTTCGACGACGTCGCCCGGGAAGTGAACGACAAGATGGTCCGTCGACACCCGCACGTCTTCGGCGACGGGGTCAAACTAGGCGATTCCGAAGCCGTCGTGAAACAGTGGGAGCAGATCAAGCTCAAGGAGAAAGGCGCCGCCAGGCCGACGCTCTTCAAGGCGCTGCCCCCGACCCTCAATCCGGTCCTGACCGCCCGCGAAGTCTGGAAGCAAGTGCAGAAAAAGGTGCTGGATACCGGGACCACGGTGAACCGCGCGGCGGTCGCCGCCACCGCGCAGGGACTTTCCGAAGCCGCCGCCGGCCAGAAACTCTTCGAACTGATCGCCGCTTGTCGCGACGCCGGCATCGATCCCGATTCGGCGTTGCGCCGGCACACCGCGACGGTGGTGGCCGAGGCCGAAAAGCACGGCACGCCGCAGGGCTAACGCGATGCCCGCGGAGCAACCCATCACGGTGCATGTGGCTGGCCGCATGGTGCAGGTTTGGCCCAAGCCATCGGAACGTGCCCGCCGCGTGCGACTTTCCGTCAAGCCGGGCCCACGGGTCGAACTGACGTACCCTGTCCATGCTTCGCAGGCGTCGGCGCTGGCGTTCCTGAAGGACAATCTCCCGTGGTTGGAGCAAGTCGTCCAAAAGGCGCGCGCGGTCCAACCCTCGCTCCTCACCCATTTGGAGAAGTTTCCCTGGGCCACCCTGGACGAGCGCATGATGGAGGTGAGCATTTTGACCGGAGCACGGGCCCGGCTGATCATCGCCCAAGAAGCGGACGCCGTCGAAATGCACCTGCCCACCGAGGGCAGGGAAGCCGCGGCCGTGCGCGTGCTGCGGCGACTGGCCGAAACCGGCTTGCCGTTGGCCGTCGAACGCCTCGCTCGCCGGGTCGGGGTCAGCGTGGATGGCGTGAGCGTCCGCGACCAGACCAGCCGTTGGGGCTCCTGTTCGCAGCACGGGGCGCTCTCGCTCAACTGGCGCCTCGTCCTCCTGCCACCCGTGGTCCACGACCACGTCATCTACCATGAACTGGCGCACCGCAGGCACATGGACCACTCCGACCGCTTCTGGAATCAGCTCGCCGCCTGGGATCCTGCGTGGAAGAAGCACGACCGCGAATTGACCAAACGCTGGAACATCATCATGGATCTGGGCCGCCCATGAGAAAGGAAATCGGCCAGTCGCCGGATGAAGTCTTCGACGTCGTCGACGAACAGGACGTCGTCATCGGCTCCTGCCCCCGCAGCGAGATCCACCGGCGGCAACTCCGGCACCGCGCCATCCACATCTTCTGGCTGCGCGCCGATGGCCAGCTCTGCCTGCAACGCCGCTCGTACGCCAAGGACAACTGCCCCGGACAGGTCAGCACCTCCTGCGCCGGACATGTCGACAGCGGGGAGACCTACCCTGTGGCTGCGGTCCGGGAATTGCGGGAGGAAATCGGCCTGGTGGTCCGCCCCGAGGACTTACTAGAAATTGATTACGCCCCATGCCATGCGGACCTCGGGCACGAATTCGTCCGCTCCTACCTGTTGCGCGGCGACTTCGCCCCGACCTTGGGGCGGGCGGAGGTGGATTCCATCCTCTGGCGCCAGCCGGCCGAAGTAGATGCATGGATGCAGCGTTCCCCGGCCGGGTTTTCGCTGCCTCTGGTACACCTCTACGGTCGCCCCGACGTTCGCCGCGCCCTGGGCCTTGCGTAAGTGTTTGAAATGCGGCCGGGAAACTGCGTCCATTGCCCGGTGACCGCCCCGAACCAAGACTTACCCGAGACCCCCGTGGAGGTGGCCTGGTACCATTGGCTCTGGGTTTGGTTCGCCGCGTTGGTCCTGCGCGTCTGGTTGGGCACCTTGCGGGTCCACGCCAATGTACCGAAGGTCGACGACCGCGACGGACCCTTCGTCCTGCTCCTCTGGCATGACCGCCTCTTCACGTCTTCGTTGATCGCGAACCGCTTTCTGGACCGTCCGGTCACCGCGCTGATCAGCACCAGCAAGGACGGTGGTTGGTTGGTCGCTTTCTTTCGCCTCATGGGCATCAAGGCGGTGCGTGGGTCATCGAACAAGCGCGGCGCCGCCGCCTTGATGTCGCTGACCCGGGCCGTCCGCGGCGGCGACCACGCCGGCGTGACGCCCGATGGGCCCAAAGGACCGCGCCGGGAATTCAAGGCGGGGGCCGTCTCCTTGGCGAAACTGACCGGTCGGCCTTTCCTGATCATGGGGATGAACTTCCGTTCGGCCTGGACGATGCGGAGCTGGGATAAGTTCGCGCT
>DBCN01000140.1:72578-72700 GCA_002293065.1 Opitutia bacterium UBA957 | reverse complement strand
AATTTCTCGGCGTATTTAGCCAAAAGGTCAGACTCGAGGTTCACGCGTTCACCTGCCTGCCGGCCGGCGAGATTGGTGACCGCCAAGGTATGGGGAATGATCCAGATGCGCAAACCTGCGGG
>DBCN01000140.1:362-72536 GCA_002293065.1 Opitutia bacterium UBA957 | reverse complement strand
TCAGCGACATGCCATCGACGGCGATGCAGCCTTTTTTGACCACGTGCCGGCGGACTTCGGCCGGCGCGTCGATGTCGAGACGCCAGTCGGCGCCATCCGCACCAAAAAAGGCGACGGTGCCGCAGGCGTCGATATGACCGGTGACGAAATGTCCACCCATGCGATCGGTCGGTCGCAGGCTGGGCTCCAAGTTGACGGTGGAGCCGACCTGAAGGTCGCCCAGGTTCGTCAGGCGCAGCGTTTCCGCCAGAAGGTCGAAGGAGGCGACCTCGGTTTGCACCGACGTCACGGTCAGGCAGCAGCCATTCACGGCGATGGAAGCGCCGAGTTCGGCGCAGGCGAGCAGGGGGGCCGAGAGTTTCAGGCGGGTCGCACCCGAGGGCAGGACGTCCCGCGAGATGACCTTCCCGGTTGCTTGGACTAAGCCAGTGAACATGCCAATGAAAAGGGGCCGTTGCCGGCCCCAAGGTCTTAGTTCTGTTTGCCTTCGGCAGCCCGCTTGGCGCGCTCTTCTTCTTCGATCTTGGCGCGGACGCGGGCACGTTCCTCTTCTTCCACTTGCTTGAGGCGGGCCTTCTTGCGCTCGTCTTCCTCGACGGCGGAACGGACCTCCGTTTCAACCTCTTCGGAAGCCTTCTTGAATTCGCGCTTGGCCTTACCGAGGCCACGGGCGAGCTCGGGGATCTTGGAACCGCCGAAGAGGAGGACCGCGACGATAACGATGGCCCAGATAACGGGACCGTCAAAAACAGCCAAGGGTGGGAGGGTGGTCATAGGAGGATTGCGGTTGCTGTAGGGTGCTAAAGACCAATGATTCGTCATAATTTACCAAATGTCAACCCACGTCTCCCACCGAGAAGTCTGGTACACAGGCCATGTCCAAGGCGTCGGTTTTCGTGCCCAAGTCCTTGCAATTGCCCGCGGTTTCGACGTCACCGGTTTCGTCCAGAACCTGACGGACGGACGGGTCTACCTCCATGCCGAAGGGTCCGAAAAAGAGCTGGATGCCTTCGCGGCCGACATCCTCAAGTCTTTGGACGGCCATATTCGCAACGTCGAAGAGCGCTCCTTCGCCGGCCTACGCACCTTGCAAACTTTCGTGATCAAGCGATGACCGCCACGAGTGCCATTTCCGTCCAAGGACTCACCAAGGATTTCCGGGTGGGCCTCCGTGGCCTCAAGTTGCGCGCCGTCGACAACCTGACCTTGGAGATCCCCCGCGGGCAGGTCTTCGGGCTCCTCGGCCCCAACGGTTGCGGCAAGAGCACGACTTTGAAGATCGTCCTCGGCCTCGTCCCTGCGACGACCGGCACGATCAGCATCTTGGGTTCGCCTTCGGCGACCGCGGAAGCCCGGAAACGTACCGGGTTTTTGCCCGAGGCACCTTATTTCCATAAGTTCCTCACCGGCCGCGAGCTCGTCGAATACTGTGCGCGCCTAAGCGGTGTCCCCGCGGATAAAGTCACCGCCGCCGTCGAAGCCTCGCTGGAACTGGCCGCCATGACCGAAGCGGCCAACCGCCCGATCGGTACCTATTCGAAAGGCATGCTGCAGCGCATCGGTCTCGCCCAAGCCATCGTCCACGACCCCGAACTCGTCATCCTCGACGAACCGACCGCCGGCGTCGACCCGGTCGGCTCGGCGGCCATCGGCCGCATGATCCATGCCATGCGCGCCAAGGGGAAGACCATCGTGCTGTGTTCGCACCTCCTGGGCCAAGTCGAGCAAGTCTGCGACCGCGTCGCCATCATGGACCGTGGTCGCCTTGTCCTGGAAGGACGCGTCGACGAAGTCCTGGCCCAGCGCGACCGCCACGTCATCACCGTCGAAGCCCTTTCCCCGGCCGCCCGCGCCGCCGCCGAAGCGGCGCTCGCCGCCCATGGTGCGACGGTCTCCTCCATCACCCACCCCCGCCGTTCGCTGGAAGACCTCTTCCGGGAACTGGTCACCGGTAGCCGCGATGCCTGACATGAACGCCCGCCTCACCCGTTCCAGCTGGATTGCCCGCATCACCTTTCTAGAGGCCATCCGGCAACGCTTCTTCGCCTTCCTCCTGGTCCTCTCGGCGGCCATGGTGGTGTCCTCGGTTTCCTTCCGCTTCATGGACTTCGGCCACAGCGAACTCAAGTTCGTCGCCGACTTCGCCTTCGGCGGGATGTTCCTGTTCGGCTCCGTCTTGGCGCTCGTCATGACCGCCCAACTGTTCTTCGCGGAGATCGACAACCGCACGGCCCTGACGTTGCTGGCCAAGCCGCTGAGCCGGACGGAATTCCTGCTCGGGAAATTCCTGGGGACGTGGGCCGTGCTGGGCGTCTTCGTCTTCAGCTTGGCTTTCCTGCAAGGGGTCATCCTGTGGAGCCGCACCCAAGAACTCATCGTGCTGGCCGCCGAGACCGGGCGCGTCGCACCCGACTTCAGCGTCAGTGGCCTCGCGGCCTTCGCCGTCCTCCAATGGTTCCGCCTCGGCGTCGTCGCCGCGATGGTGCTCATGGTTTCGGCGGTCGCGCGGACCTTCCTCTTCGCGGTGATCGTGGGGGCGATGGCCATCGTCGCCGGTCAGCTGCAATGGCTGGCGCAGGAAGCCTTGCTCAAGCCGAGCGACGCGAACGCCCTGACCAAAGGGCTGCTCTGGCTGTCCAGCCGAGTCATCCCCAACCTCCAGCAGTTCAACATCGGTGACACGCTGGTCCTCGACCCCACGGCCATTTCCGGCGACGCCGTCTGGTCCGTGGTCTTATCCGGCTTTTTCTACCTGGTGGCCTTCTTGGCCCTGGCGAGCCTGGCCTTCCGCCGGAGGGAAATCTGAGCATGCGCCGCGCGGCCCCATGGTTCGTCGCCGGCCTGCTGTTGCTCGGGGCGGGCGCCTATTCCGAAACCTCCTGGCGCGGCGTGCGTCAAGCGGTGCCGGAAATCGGGCGCAAGCAGATTGAGCCAACCCTCGGTCAAGGCGTCTTGCTGGGCATCCTCGGTGGCCTCCGCACGATCGTCGCGGATGCGACGTGGCTCCGCAGTTACGTCTTCTGGGAGAAGCGCGACCGCGCCGGCTGTGAAGCCCTGATGAAGACGGCCTGCGCCTTGGACCCGCGCTCACGTTTCTTCTGGGAAAACACCGGCTATGCCGTCGGCTACGATTTTGCCCACTGGGAGATCCGTCGCCGCGGTGGCTACGCGAAGGTTTCGCCCGAGATCCAGGAAGGCATCTTCCGCCGTTACGCCCAACTAGGCCTCGCCATCTTTGAAGACGGGGTCGAACACACGGGCGGCAACTCCGGCATCCTGATCTCCGCGGGCCAACTCGCCGAAATCAAACTCAAGGACAACCTCCTCGCGGCGTCTTATTATCGACGGGCCACCCAAGCGAAGTCGGTCCCGTGGTTCGCCTACTTCATGTGCGCCCGGACCATGTGGGAGGCCGGCCAGAAGCAAGAGGCCTATGCCTGGTACAGCGCCCAGTGGCTGGCCAAGCTGAAAAAGGAAGAGGACGGGGCGCCCGACGACCTCGAGCGTCTCCGTTTCATGGAAGACGAACTCAAGGTGCCGGTGCTGCAGCGCATCCCCCGCCAAGCTTGGGAAAAATAATCAGAACGGTTTGTTCTCGTCGGGCACGTCGGTCGCCGCAGCGCCTTTCTTCGGGCCCTTCGGCTTGCGCGGCGGGAAGGCAAACCACCACCCCTTGTCCTTGTCGGCGACCAGGAAGGCTTCGAAACCACGGTTCGTGCGCTTGGAGATGAACTTCTTCAGCGGGGACTTTCCTTGGTTTAGGATCGCCCGGACATCCTCGGCGGAAATGGGCGCCTTGAGCATCTCGGCGTTCAAACTGAAGGTCTTCTTGGCACCCGCGGCCTGGGCCTTCTGGGGGCAGACGCGATAGCCGTTGGTCGGCGTGTGCTGGACGGGCAAGCCCGAGACCGGGCAGGGGCCGAGGATCGGCCAATCGGCATCGAAAGCGTCGGGGTTGCCATCCACGCCTTCGCGTGGAGGCAGGAAGAGCACCGCCTTGAGGCGACCGGTGGGCTTCTTGGCTTTCACCTTCTTCGGCTTGGCGGCTTCGGCCCCTTCGACCGGAGCGGCGGGTTTCTCAGCCGGCTTATCCTTCCAGGAGACGATGGAGTCCTCATCGACCAAGTCGACGAAGCCCGTGAAATTCTTGCCCGACTTCATGGACTTGAAGTCCGTGAAGGGACCGATGCGGCGCTTCTCGACGAGTTCGGCGAGTTCCTTGGGGGTGACGGTGTGGCCGTTGATGCCGATGTAGACCAAGACCATCGGCTTCTTGCCGTCTTCGGAGCGATCCTGCGAGAAGAAGCTTTCGCCGTTCGTGAGCATCGGCTTGCCGTCGGAAGGGGAGAGCACCGTGGGCTCGACCTGCGTCGGAGCCTCTTCCTTGCCGCCGAGTTCAACCATTTCCTTCACCTGCGCCTTGATCTCGGCGATGAACTGCTTCACCGGCAGCTTGCCTTGCTCGATGAGCCGGAGCTTGTATTCCCACTCGCCCGTCAGGCGCGCTTCCGAGAGGAAGGACAACTTCATCTTATGGATGAATTGATGCAGCTGGAAAGCCTTCGCCAGGGGGACGAGTTCCTTGCCCTGACGTTCGATGTACTTCTTGTTGTCGCTGAGCAGTTCTTCGATGGTGGCGGCGCGCGTTGCCGGCGTGCCGAGACCGCGTTCCTTCATCGCTTCCGCCAAGGCTTCATCGTCGACCAACTTGCCCGCGTTTTCCATCGCGCCCAGCAAGGAGGCTTCGTTGTAGCGGGCCGGGGGCTTGGTGGCGTCCTGCTTGACGTTCAAGTCGACCAGCTTGGCCTTGGCCGGATTGCCGTCCGCGCTGCCCAGGGCAGGCAGATTGGCGGCGCCTTCCTTATCCTTGTCCTCCTCGGCATCGGCTTCCTGTCCCCAGACGGCGCGCCAACCGGAGACGACGAGGACCTTGCCGGTCGTGCGGAAATTATGCGGGCCGACCATGGTCGTGCGCACGGTTTCCTCGAACTCGGCCATCGGGAAGAACACCGCGACGAAGCGACGCACGACCAGGTCGTAGATGCGCGCTTCCACGTCGCTCATGCCATGCGGAATCGTGCCGGTCGGAACGATCGCGAAGTGGTCGCTGACCTTCTTGTTGTCGAAGACGCGCTTGCCGGCGGCATCGACCCAACCCTTGGTCAGCGCTTCGCGGGCATGTTGACCGACGGAATGGCCGTTGGAGAGGGACTGCAGCACTTCCTTGGCGGTCGCCACGTGATCCTCCGGGAGGTACTGGGAATCGGTACGCGGGTAGGTGAGCGCCTTGTGGTGCTCGTAGAGGCGCTGGGCCGCGGCCAGGGTCGTCTTGGCGGAGAAGCCGAAGCGACGATTGCCTTCGCGTTGCAGGGTCGTGAGGTCGAGGAGGCGCGGGGCGCTTTCCTTCTTCGGCTTACGCTCATCGCTGACGGTGCCGACGCCGAGCTGCTGGGCTTCCGTGGCGACCTTACGGCCCGCCTCTTCTTCGAAGAAACGTTCGGCATCCTTGCGGTCGGTGACGCCGGGAACCTGCGCGACCCCGCGGTACTGTCCTGCCGCGACGGCGAAGTTGGCTTCGATCTTCCAGAAGGTCTTGGGCACGAACCGACGGATTTCGAGCTCACGCTCGACGATGAGCATGAGCGTCGGGGTCTGGACGCGGCCCGCCGAATAGGACTCACGCCGGAGGGCGCCGCCGATGCGGATGGTCGAGAAGCGTGTGGCGTTCATGCCGACCAGCCAATCGGCCTGGGAGCGGGCCACGGCGGAATCGCGGAGGCCTTCCTTGGCGGACTCGGGCAACAAGTGGGCGAAACTATCGAGGATCGCCGAGTTCGTCATGCTGGTCAGCCAGAGGCGCTGGAGCGGCAACTTCCGCCCCGTCAACGTGTAGATGTTGTGCAGGATCAGTTCGCCTTCGCGACCCGCGTCGCAAGCGTTGACGACGGAACCGACGTCCTTGCGGAGCAGGAGCTTCTTGAGCAGCTTGTACCGGCTGCCGTCGTTGCGCTCACCTTCGATGACCTTGAGGATGTCGTCGCAGACCGTGCCGTCGAACTTCTCGGGCAAGATCGGGAGGTCCTTCAGCGTCCAACGCTTGAACTTCGGGTCGATGTCCTGCGGGTCCTTGAGGCGGACGAGGTGGCCGATGGCGGAACTGATCACCCACTGCTCGTTTTCGAAGATATCTCCCACCTTCGGCACCTTCAACGCCTTGGCGAGGTCCTGCGCCACGGAAGGCTTTTCCGCGATGACGAGGGACTTGGAGCCGGGGGCGGCGGATTCGGCGTCGACTGACTTGGAGGGCTTCTTGCGCATGCGTAGGATGATAACCGAGTGTCAAGCGTCGGTCACATCCCTTGCTCGGCGAGGGCGTCGTCAAGCGCGGCAATGAGGGTGGCAATCGTGGCGTCGGATTCGTCGCCCATGTTGGAGATGCGGAACGTCTTGCCCTTCAGTTTGCCGTAGCCGCCGTCGATGACGAGCTTGTGGCGGGACTTCAGGGTCTTGTTGAGGCGCTCGAGGTCGGCGTTGCGGTCGTTCTTGAAGCAGTTGAGGCCGCGGGTCGCGAACTTCTCCTCCGGCAGGAGGGAGAAACCCTTGCCGTAACCCCACGCCCGGACGCGCTCGTTCAAGCGGCGGTGACGTTCAAAGCGGTTTTCCAGGCCTTCGGCGTCGACCTGATGCAGGCGAGCCTGCAGGCCATAGAAGAGCGAGATGCAAGGGGTGGAGGGGGTCATGCCCTTCACGTGATTGTCGTGGAATTCGATCAGGTCGAAATAGTAACCGCGGTCGGGGCTCTGCTTGGCGCGTTCGCGGGCCCGTTCACTGACGGCGAAGATCGCGAGCCCAGGGGGCAGGGCGAGGGCCTTCTGCGAACCGGTGAGGAGGATGTCGATGCCGAGGGCATCCTTCGCGATTGGCAGCGTGGAGAAGGAACTGACCGAATCGGCGATGGAGATCACGTCCGGGAACTCGCGGACGACGGCCATGATGTCGGCGATCGGCGAAAGCGTGCCGGTGGACGTTTCGGAATGGATGAAGGTGATGCAATCGAACTTGCCCGTGGCCAAAGCCTTGCGGACGGCTTCCGGGTCAATCGGCTTACCCCAGTCGAACTGGAGCGCTTCGGCGTACTTTCCGCAGCGCTTGGCGACATCATTCCACTTGTCCGAGAAAGCGCCGTTCATGCAGTTCAGCACGCCCTTGCGGCAGACGTTGCGGAGCGCGCCTTCCATGACGCCCCAGGCCGAACTGGTGCCCAGGTAGACGGGGTCTTGGGTGACGAACATCTTCTGCAGGCGCGGCTGCATATCTTCATAGAGAGAGACGAAGTCCTTGGAGCGGTGACCGATCATGGGCTTGGCCATCGCTTGCACGATGTCAGCGGAAACGGTCAGGGGGCCGGGAATGTAGAGGCGGTAGCTCATCGTTGGAAAGTGGTTAGGAGGTCGACGGGAACTTCGGGGTTTTCGAGGCGGACGATACGGCGGTTGCGTTCGGCCAAAGTGGCGGTCTTGGGCTTCCATGCCTTAGCCTCCTCGGGCGACAGCTCGGCGAAGGTCATGATGACCAGCAGGTCGCCCGTCTTGCCCAGGTGGGCCGTGGCCCCATTGAGGCAGACCTCGCGGGTACCGGCTGGGGCCGGGATGGCGTAGGTCTCGAAACGCTCGCCGTTGGCGAGGTTCCCGACCAAAATCTTCTCGTAAGGCAGCATGCCCACCAAGTTCATGAGCTCGATGTCGATGGCGAGGGAACCCTCGTAATCGAGACGGGCACCGGTGACTTCGGCGCGGAGCAGCTTGGTGCGCAACAGGTGGTAAAGCATGGCGCTAAGCCCACCTTCTCACTCGGGATGCTTGCCTGCGTCAAACAAGTTTGCATCGTGGCGTCACATGGCGGCCAAACATCGAGGCGTTTTCTCATCCATCGGCGAGGCCGTGGCGAGCTTCGCCGTAGACGTCGTTTATGAGCGCAAAAAAGGCTTCGGGGCGCTGCTCTTAGGTGGCTTTTTGCGAGTGCTTTCATGGGTTTTCGGTCTGCTGGTCCGACTGCGTCTTTGGCTCTACCGTCACCGCCTCTTTCGGGACACCCCGCTGGGGTGCAAGGTCGTCGTCGTAGGAAATTTGACCGTGGGGGGGACGGGGAAGACCCCCATCGTCATGAAAATGGCCCGGGTCCTCGCACAGCGTGGGCGAAAAGTGGCGATTCTCTCCCGTGGCTACAAAGGGGCGTCGGATTCCATGGCCAAGCGCTTTTGGCGCTGGCTGACGCAGGGTAGCCGTCCCGACCCGTTGGTGGTTTCGGACGGCAAAAAGGTCCTGATCGGGCCGGATGAAGCCGGAGATGAGCCTTATATGATGGCGGCCAACCTCACCGACACGGGCGTGGTCGTCATCGTGGACCGTGACCGCGTCGAAGGCGGGCGCTTCGCCCTACGCCGTTTCGGGGTGGATACCATCCTCCTCGATGATGGACTCCAATACCTCCCGTTGCGCGGTCAGATCAATCTCTTGCTCGTGGATAGCCATGACCCTTTCGGCAACGGGGCCATGCTGCCGCGCGGCATCCTCCGGGAGCCCATCTCCAACCTGAGCCGCGCGTCCTATGTCTTCATCACCAAGTCCTCCGGCCCGCCGGCGGAGGCATTAGTCAGCCTGATCCGTCGGCATAACCCTCGCGCCGAAATCATCGCCTGCGCCCATACGGCGAAGGAGTTGGTCGACCTCGAGTCAGGCGTAGCCGTGTCCTTGGCGAGCCTCCAAGGCAAACGGGTGGCCTCGTTCTCCGGCATCGCGACCCCGGAGCGTTTCGAGGAGACCCTACGCGGGCAAGGGGCCGTCATCGTCGCGAACCGTCGCTTCCTCGACCACCATGCCTTCAACGACGAAGACTTGGACGAAGTCCTGGACCGAGCCTTGCGCGCCAAGGCCGAGATGATCGTCACGACGGAAAAAGATGCGGTCCGCATCCAAGGCCGCTTCCGTCCACCCATTCCCTTGGTCTTCATCCGGCTCGAGGTGGAGATCCTCGGCGACCGTGACGGCTTCAACGCGGCCGTCGAACGGATCTGCCTCGGGCCTTCGGCGCAGCGCTGACCGGCTCCGGCTGCAGGTGATTGGCCAGCCCCAGGAACGCGTCTTGGGCCGATGGTCCGCGCCGACCGACTTCCAGGGCGGAACGATAGGCGCCCTCCGACTGCAGGAACTTGGCGTCGCCGAGACGCTCGGCGTAGGTCCCCAGAATCTCCTGCTCCACGCGCTTGCGGAGGTGCTTGCTCCGGATCGGGAAGATGCATTCGACGCGGCGCAAGAAATTGCGCGGCATCCAGTCGGCGCTGCCCATGAGGATGACCGGATCGCCGCCGGTGTTCTCAAACCGGAACAGGCGGCTGTGCTCGAGGAAGCGCCCGAGGACGCTGCGGACGCGGATATTTTCGCTCTTGCCCGCGACGCCCGGGATGAGGCAACAAACGCCCCGGACCACGAGGTCCACCTTCACGCCGGCCTGCGAGGCCTTGTAGAGGGCCTTGATGACATCGGGATCGACCAAGCTGTTCACTTTCGCGAAGATGGTCGCCTTGCGCCCGTGCTGCGCGGCCGAGGCCTCCGCATTGATGAGGTCGATGATGCCGCGATGGAGGTCGAAGGGGGCGACGAGGAGATGCTTGAACTTCGGCTTGGCGAGATTGCCCGTCAGGACATTGAAGAGCAGGCCCACGTCGGCCGTGACTTCTTCGTCGGCGGTGAACAAGGAAAAGTCCGTATAGAGCCGGGCGGTCTTGGGGTTGTAGTTACCCGTACCGAGATGGGCGTACCGACGGAGACCGCCCTTTTCCTGCCGCACCACCAAGCAGGCCTTGCAATGCGTCTTCAGGCCCGCGAGGCCGTAGACAACGTGCGCGCCGGCTTCCTCCAGCTGGCGGGCCCACTCGATGTTGTTGAGCTCGTCAAAGCGGGCGCGCAATTCGACCAACGCGGTGACTTGCTTGCCGTTCCGGGCCGCTTCCTTGAGCGCTTCGACGACCGGCGAATCGCCGCTGGTGCGATAGAGGGTCAACTTGATCGCGACCACCGATTCATCCCGCGCCGCCTGCCGGATGAAGTCGACGACCGGGTTGAAGGACTCGTACGGATGATGGAGAAGCAGGTCGTGTTTGGCGATGCGGCTGTAGAGCTTCTGCGGGTCAGTGAAGTCGGGCGAAAGGACCGGCGCGAACGAGGGATACAGCAGGTCCGGCCGACCCACTTGGTCGATCAGGCTGCTTAGCCGGACCATGTTCACGGGGCCGGCGGAGCGGAAGGCGTTATCCGCGCCGAGGCCGATGGACTTGAGCAGCCAGGTCACCTCCTCATCGGGCGCCTGCGCCTCGATTTCCAAGCGCACCGGCGCGCCTTTACGCAGGTTGCGAATTTCGTCTTCGATGGTCTCCAGGAGATTGCCCGACTCCTCCTCGTCGACGTAAAGGTCGCTGTTGCGCGTGATGCGGAAGGCCCACGAACCAAGGACATCCAGCCCCGGGAAAAGCCGGTCCACGAAGAGTTCGATGACCATGCTGAGCAAGGTGAACGAGCGCTTCGCGCCGGAGCCGAGGGACAAGACGCGCGGCAACACGCGCGGGATGGGCACCACGGCGCGACGGACCTCGCCGGTTTCCGGATCGCGCAGCTGGGCCAGCAGGTACAGCCCTTTGTTCGTGAGCACCGGGAAGGGGTGCGAAGGGTCGATCGCCAACGGTGTCAGCGCCGGCAAGATGTCGCGATCAAAACGCGGCGAGAGCTCCGCGCGATCGGCGTCGTCAAGCTGTTCCTTGGCTTTGACCACGATGCCTTCCTTGGCCAAGGCCGGGAGGAGCTGATCGCGCCAGCAGGCCTGCTGGGCGTCGACCAAGGCGTGCGCTTGGCGCAGGACCGCTTCGAGGAATTCGCGCGTCGCCGGGTGCGTGGCCGACTCTTCCTGCTGCATGAGGCCGGCCACGCGGATCTCAAAGAACTCGTCGAGGTTGGAACTGACGATGGAGAGGAAACGGACACGCTCCAACAAGGGAACGGTATCATCCTCCGCGAGTTCCAGCACGCGGCGATCGAAGGTGAGCCAACTGAGTTCGCGATTAAACATGACAGCCCCCCGTACTATGGCGGTTCCGTGCCGATGTCAGTACGGACCCGATGGGGGAGGGGCCGGCCATACCCCAAAACCGCTTGAAAACCGCGTTTTGGGGCCCTCGGCCATGTAACATCTTCGCAACGAGCCCTTGGCAACCTTCCCGACGGGCGGTTGTCTATGAGGCATGCCCCTCATTTCCGAAAAGGAGCTTAAGGCTTCCTACGACGTCATCATCGTTGGCTCCGGGGCGGGCGGCGGTCAATCGGCCTATACGCTCACGATGAACGGCGTGAAAGTTTTGCTGCTGGAAGCCGGGCGCAACTACGACCCCCTGACGGAGACGGCGATGTTCCAGACGCCCAGCGCCGCCCCGCTGCGCGGCATTTCCCTGGAGGACAAACCGTTCGGGTTCTACGACGCGACCGTGGATGGCGGCTGGCAGGTCCCGGACGAACCCTACACCAACGCCTCGACGGAGGCGGAAAACAAGTTCTGGTGGTGGCGCGCCCGCATGCTCGGCGGCCGGACGAATCACTGGGGCCGCATCTCGCTGCGCAACGGCCCTTATGACTTCAAACCCTATTCGCGCGACGGCCTCGGCGTGGATTGGCCCATGAGCTATCAGGACGTCGCCCCCTACTACGATAAGGTCGAGATGTTGATCGGTGTCTATGGCTCCAACGAGGGTCTGGAAAACACGCCCGACTCTTCCGAGGGTTGCCTGTTGCCGCCGCCGAAGGCCCGCGCCGGCGAGCTCTACATCAAGAAGCACGTCGCCAAGCTCGGCATCCCGGTGATTCCGATCCACCGCGCGATCCTGAGCGTCAAGCAAGACGCCGACAACATCCCGGCAAAACTGCACCCGGGCAACCCTCGCGCGCAAGGCATCCTCGCGGAAGCCATGCGCCAACGGGCCGCCTGCTTCTGGGCGACCGACTGCGGCCGCGGCTGCTCGATCAAGGCCAACTACCAGTCCACCACGGTGCATCTGCCCCCGGCGATGGCCACGGGGAACCTGGACATCCTCCCCAACGCGATGGCCCGCGCGGTCACGCTGGATGCTCAAGGCAAAGCGAACGGCGTATCCTTCATCGATAAGGTCACCGGCCGGGAAATCACCGCCAAAGCCCGCGTCGTCATTCTCGCGGCTAGCTCCGCCGAGTCCGCGCGGATCCTGCTCAACTCGAAGTCGGCCAAGTTCCCCGACGGTCTCGCCAACTCTTCGGGGGAAGTCGGCAAGAACATCATGGATACCGTGGGGGCGAGCCTGGGCGGACAGGTGCCCGCGTTTGAGAATCTCCCGGTCCACAACGAGGATGGTGCGGGCGACCACGTCTATGTCCCCTGGTGGCTCTACAAGGAACAGAAAGCCGGCAAACTCGACTTTGCGCGCGGTTACCACATCGAGTTCGCGACGGGCCGACGCATGCCCAACGTCGGCGTCGCCGGTCCCGCCAAACCCGGCTACGGCAAGGCATTCAAGGAAGACCTTCGGCGTACGTACGGCAGCTTCATCGGTTTCTCCGGCCGGGGTGAGATGATTCCGAACAAGGACTCCTTCTGCGACCTCGACCCGAGCGTGAAGGATAAGTGGGGCATCCCCGTGCTGCGTTTCCACTGGAAGTTCTCCGAACATGAACTGAAGCAAGCGCTGCACATGCACCAAACCTTCGCCCGGATGATCGAGGCCATCGGTGGGAAGGTCGGCGGCAAACCCGCGACGGACGGGGCCAAGGCCATCAAACCCGGCGGTTTCATCATCCATGAAGTCGGCGGGGCCATCATGGGGGCCGACCGCAAGCGGTCCGTGACCAACCAATGGAACCAATGCTGGGACGTCCCCAACCTGCTCATCAACGATGGCGCCCCGTTCTGCAGCAACGCCGACAAGAATCCGACGCTCACCATCATGGCGCTCGCGTGGCGCGCCTGCGACCACCTCATCGAAGAGATGCGCCAAGGTAACCTCTAAGCAACCCGACCCACATGACCCCCTCCGAAAACCCCGTTCGGCAGATGCCTCGGCGCATCGCCTTGAAGTGGCTCGCCGCGGCGGCCGCCGGCATGGCCTTGGCTGGACGCCTCGATTTGGCGATGGCCCAAGTCCCCACCAAATCGGGCAAGCCCATCGGCACCGATCCCGTCCTCAACAAAGACTACAAGCCCGGCGAGCTGTGGCCGCTGCTCATGTCCCCGGCACAGCGCCGGGCGGCGGCCGCGTTGGCCGACCTCATCATCCCACCCGAGGAGGGAGGCCTCAAGCCTTCGCAACTCGCGGTGCATGAGTTCATCGACGAGTGGATCAGTTCGCCTTACGACCAAACCGCCAAGGATCGTCCCGTCATCTTGGCGGGCTTGGACTTCCTGGATGCCGAAGCGCAGCAGCGCCATCAGGCCGTCTTCGCCGAACTGAACGCCGCGCAACAAGGGGGCATCGCCGACGCCATCTGCGGCGCGACCCCCGCGACGCCGGCGTACCGACCTCAGGTGAGATTCTTCGACCGGTTTCGCCATCTCGCGGCGGGCGGCTACTACACCACGCCGCAAGGCATGTTGGAACTTGGGTACGTGGGCAACCGACCGACGGCGACGTTTGATGGGCCCACGCCGGAAGCCCTCAAGCACCTGGGGCTGGCCTAGCGCGCCGAATAGACGATCCGCAGTTCCGCGGTACCGCTCAGGCGGACCCGCGGTGCCGGCGCCTGCGCATGGGCGATGACATCGCCGCGCTCGAAGGTTTCGGCGAGCAACTTGATGTCATGCTTCGAAAGACCACGGGTGGGCACTTCCACCGTTTGCAGGGCCCCTCGCTGGATACCGATGAAACGTAGCATACCCTTGATGATCTGCACATCCGAGACCACCCGGACCGCCGCGGGGTCGACCGTCGGAGTCGTTTGATTCGAGAATAAGGCGAACGAAAAACGGACCTCGCGCAAGTCGCGGTGCAGCTTGCGGTTGACGAACTCCGTGGAAACGGGCGCCGACCAGCGCCGAGCCTCGTGCGTCCAATGCAGGCCTTGGGCCAACTGGGGACAGGGCAGGGCATCGAGGTCGGGACCGAGGCGCGTCAACAGCCCCTCCGCCGCGACGCGATCGCTGAGTCGCTGGAGACGCTCGGAAGTCACCCGCAAGGCCGGCTCCAGGATGATCAGCAGCCCCTCGGGATGCAGGCGACGTTTGAGTTCCGCGACCCAGCGCATCAGCCCATCGGCATCGAGGTCCTTGAGTTCGTTGAGCACGAAACCGGCCACGATCACGTCGAAGGTTTCCTCCGGCCAGGCGGCGGGTCGACTCGCATCGCCCACGCGGGTCGAGACATCGACCTTGTCCCCCAAGACCGTCTCGGCGAAATTCTCCAGCGCCACCAAAGCGGAGGGCGATTTGTCGAGGGCATGCAGGCTGACGCGATGGGCGCCGTCGGCAAGCAAGCGATGCGCCACGGAGACCCCGCACGACCCCGGACCGGACCCCAGGTCCAGGATGCGTGCGCGATCGTTCGGTGGGCGCCAGCCCCGGAAATCCAAGGCATAGGATAGCGCGAAGGAAGTCCGCGTGAAACTCTGCGGCAGGAAGAAAACCCCGTAACCGGCCAGCAAGCTCGGCTCAGCGAAGTAATCGGGGAAAGTCTTATCGGGGCGCTCGGTCGTGAAGAGATCCGACAGCCTCCCCACGGAGGGCATCAACCGTTCCAAGGCCAAATCGCCGGACAGTTCGGTGGCGACCTCGGCTTGGCGAACCCAGAACTGCTCGGCGGCGGGCGGGTAGCCGAAGCGATTGGACTCAGGCGCCGACATCGCGTCGACCCTCCAAGGCGCTGCGTAAGGTCGCGGGATCGGCGAAGGTCAAACCACTGCCGCTCGGGAGACCAAAACCGATGCGGGACACCTTGATGGTATCCCGGATGCCATGGATGCACTCGCGGACATAGTGACAGGTGGCTTCGCCCTCGATGTCATTGCCCAGCGCCAAGACGACTTCGGTGATGGGTTCGTCCCGTAGACGCTGCTCCAAGGTCGTGAGGTTGAGGTCTTCCGGACCGATGCCGTTGATCGGCGAGAGACGTCCATGCAGGACATGGTAAGTGCCACGGTGAGCCAAGGAACGCTCCAGGGCCATCAGGTCGGGAACCTGCTCGACGATGCAAAGGGAGCCCGGATCGCGCTTGGGATCGCTACAGACCTCGCAGAGCGGGGCCTCGGCCAAACTACCGCAACGGTCGCAACGTCGGACGCATCCGGCGGCCGCCTCCAAAGAGGCCAGCAGCGGCGCGAGCTTGGCCGGTTTTTCGACCAGGAGGTGCAAGGCAATCCGCTCGGCGGAACGATGCCCCAGGCCGGGCAGTTGGCGAAGGAGCTGGCGAACTTTCTCGAAAGACGGCGTCACGGGCTAGATCAAAGCCCGGGCAGGGAGAAGCCCGCCGTGGCCTTGGACATCTCCGCATCGTAGATTTCCTTGGCCTTGGTCGAGGCTTCTTGCAAGGCGGCCACCAGGGCCGTCTCCACGATCGCCTTGTCCTCCTTGAGGAACTCGGGGTCGATGGCCAAGCCGACGACCAAGCCATGGCCGTTGACGGTGACCTTGATGGCGCCGCCGCCATGGGAGACCTCCAGGCGTTGCTCGCCCAGACGTTGTTGGACCTCGGCGATGCCGCGTTGCATCTTCTGGGCCTGTTTGAGGAGTTTGCCTACGCCTGCCATAGTGCCGTCACATTCGACCAGCCTCGGCGATGAGTCAAGGGCGACCCACCGACGTCCCGGCTTGCGAGCGGGGCGGAAAGCCGTCAGACCTTGCGCCATGGCTTCCCCCCGGGACATCCAGTTGGTCGGTGCATTTGTGGCGGTGACCTGGGAGGACGGCCAAGAGCACTTTCTCACGGGGGAGTTCCTCCGCGAACGTTCCCCCAGCGCCGAGAACATGGGCGAGGTCGACATCCTGGGCCAGCGCTGGGGCGGGGACGGGCCGCGGCAGTTCCCTGGCGTCACCGTCCTCGGAATGCAACGCGTCGGTAACTATGCCGTGACCTTCGAGTTCAGCGACGGGCATCGGACCGGGATCTATAGTTGGGATTACCTCCGGTCCATCGCGGCCGACGCGAAATAAAGTTTTTTACGGATTGCGACCATGGCCAAAAAGAAGACACTTACGTTCGTGAAGAAAACCTACGTGTTGGATACGAACGTTTTGATTCATGACCCCGAATCGCTGTTCAAGTTCGACGAACACACCGTGGCGGTGCCGGTGGAAGTGCTGTCGGAACTCGATCGCCTGAAGACCCAACCGGGTCAGCTCGGCGCCAGTGCGCGGCGCGTCAACCGCTCGATCCGGGCGCTCTTCGAGAACCGCGCCCTGAAGGAAATCGCGGAAGGCGATCCCGCCAAGCCCGGCGCCCTGCACGCCAAGCTGCGCGACGGCGGCGAGCTGCGCGTCGTGATCAACGACTCGCTCATCCGCGAGCACTTCAACGGCGAGCGCTCCGAGCGTCTGCGGGCGGTCTTCATGCAGGTCGATGCCCCGGATCACCGCATCATCGCGTCCGCCCTCTACCTGCGCGACACCACCAAGGGGCCGGTCATCCTCGTCACCAAGGACGCCTGCATGGCCTTGAAGGCCCAAGCGCTTGGCCTCGAAGTCCAGGACTACCGCAACGACCGCATCGAAACCAGCGACGTCGGCGACTACAAGACCGTCGCCGTCACGGCCGCCGCGATGCGCGATTTCAAGGAACTCGCCCAGGTCGAGGTGAAACTCAAGGGGGAGGCCATTCCCGCCATCAATGAATACGTGATGCTGACCTCCAGCGATTGGAGCGAACCGGCCCGGCACGTGGGTGAAAATGTTTTCGTCCCGCTGGGGCTCTACCGCGAATTCCTCTCGACGGACAGCGGCGCCCGGAAAGGACTGCAGATGCCCCGCGGCATGCGCGTCATCCCCAAGAACTTCGAACAGTGGATCTTCCTGGATGCGCTGCTCAACCCGGACATCAAACTGGTGACCTGCTTCGGTCGGGCCGGCACCGGCAAGACCTTCCTGTCCATCGCCGCCGCGCTTTCGCAAGTCCTCAGCGACTTCTCGCCCTACAAGAAGCTCTACGTGTCCCGCCCCGTCGTCCAGATCGGCAAGGACATCGGCGCCTTACCCGGCACCAAGGAGGAGAAACTTTCGCCCTACATCCAGCCGTACTTCGATAACCTCGAAGTGCTCTTTTCCCGCAATGGCGCCCCGGCGGCTCCGCAGGTGGCACCCTCGAGCAAGGCCCTGGTGGCCACGGACTCGCAACGGAAGCAGAAGAAGGCCCAGGCCATGAAGGCGGCGCAGCCCATCTTCGGTTCCCAATTCCAGCAGGTCGGTCAGCCCCGCAAGCCCTACCAGTGGTTGATCGACTCCGGCCTGATTGAGATCGAGGCGATGACGTTCATCCGCGGGCGCTCCATCGGGCACGCGTTCATGATCGTCGACGAAGCGCAGAACATGACACCCCACGAGGCCAAGACGGTCATCACGCGCATCGGCGAAGGCTCCAAGCTCGTCCTCATCGGCGACTTGGATCAGGTCGACACCCCTTACCTGGACGGCAAGTCCAACGGCCTCATCCACACGCACGAACGCATGAAAGGCCACGCCATCACGGCCAATGTCCGGCTGTTGCATGGCGTCCGCAGCGTCTTGTCCGAACTGGCTTCCCAGCTGATGTGAGCAACTTCCTTGGGGCAACCCCCTGAGGAACGCAGTCCGTCCTTGCCGACCTCCTCCGAGGGCTTTCGCTTCTCATCGTGGCCCAGGAGACCCCCATGCAGCGTCAGTACCGCGAGTTCCGAGAGAAACTCGCGAGCGGGACCATCCTGCTTTTTCGGTTAGGGGATTTCTACGAAGTCTTTGGCGAGGATGCCGAAATCGCCTCCAAGGTCTTGGGCCTGACGCTCACGAAGCGCCATGAGACCCCCATGGCCGGACTGCCTTACCATGCGGCCCCCGCCTACGTTAACCGCCTCCTCGCCGCCGGCTGGAAGGTCGCCATCTGCGATCAACTGGAGGCGCCGGTCACGGGCAAGCTGGTCCGTCGCGGCCTCACCCGCATCCTGACGCCGGGAACGGCCTTGGAAGACTCGCAACTGGATTCACGCCGCGGAAACTACCTGGCGGCGCTGTCTTGGGATAAGCACGGTTGGCATGCCGCTTGGCTCGACGTATCGACGGCGGACTTTCGCCTCGCCACCGACCTGACCCCGCAACGCCTTTTGCCTCTGTTGCATTCGGTCGGTCCGCGCGAAGTCATCCTACCGGAAGGGCTGGAACCACCTGCCGAATTCCGTGAAGCCTTCGAGGTCTTCATGCAGGGTAGGGCGGTCTCGCGCCTGCCGGGCTGGAACTTCGAAGGGCCCGCGGGAGCACGCCTGGTCGCCCAGACGCTCGCCGTGCATGGCTTGGCCGGCTTTGGCCTGACCGATGAACATCCCGCGCTGGGCACCGCGGGCGCCGTGCTGGGCTACGTCACCGACTCGCTCTGCGACCGCCCCAAGAACCTCTTCCGCCTGATCGAGGCCAAACTGGGCGCCGCCGTCCTGCTGGACGCCGCGTCCTCGCGCAACCTCGAGCTATTCGCCGCGACCAACGGCTCGCGGGAGACTTCGTTGCTGGAAGCCATCGACAAGACCTCGACCCCGGCCGGTGCGCGCCAATTGGCGATGTGGCTCGCCGAGCCCTCGACCGACCTGGCCGTGATCCATGGCCGCCAAGCCGCCGTCGGCGAATTCTTCAAGCATGCGGGGGCTTCGTCGCGGATCGGCGAATCCTTGAAGAACGTCCGCGACGTGCCCCGCATCCTCGCGCGTCTCCAGAACCGCCTCCGCAACCCGCGCGAACTCGGCGGGATCAAGGATACCCTGCATGCTTTGCCATTGCTGAAGGAAGAACTCACGGCCTTGCCCGGCGGCGCCCTGCAGGCCTGTGCGGGACGCATCTCCCTGGAATCGCCCCTGCTCGGCAAACTCACGGCCGCCTTGGCCGAGGAGCTCCCGGTGGACCTCACCGAAGGCGGGGCGCTCCGCGTCGGGTACGATGCCGAACTCGACCGACTCCGGTCGTTGGCGACCGACAGCAAAACCTGGATCGCCGATTTCGAGCGGCAGGAGCAGGCGCGGACCGGCATCAAATCCCTGAAGGTTCGTTATAACGGTGCCTTCGGGTACGCCATTGAGATCACCAAGGCCAATTTGGCGGCCGTCCCCGCCGACTATATCCGCAAGCAGACCATGGTGAACGCGGAGCGTTTCACCACGGAGGAACTTCGCGCGAAGGAACGTGAAGTCCTGCGGGCCGATGAACAGGCCTTGGCCCGCGAGACCGAGCTCTTCCAGGCGCTGCTCGCCGAAGTCCTCACCGCCACCGAATCGCTGCTCGCGACGGCTAATGCGATCGCCGAAGTCGACATCCTGCGTGGCTGGGCGGAACTCGCCCGCGAAGCCCACTGGGTCCGCCCAACCGTCGACGACTCCGCTGTCCTCGAGATCACCCAAGGCCGCCACCCCGTCGTCGAGCGCATGCTGCAGGCCCGCCCGGGCGCGGGTTCCTTCGTGCCGAACGACACCCGCCTCAGCAGCGGCGGCGAACAGATCGCCTTGCTGACGGGCCCGAACATGGCCGGCAAGTCGACGTACATCCGCCAGGTCGCCTTGATCGCCTTGTTGGCCCACCTCGGCTGTTGGGTCCCGGCGCAGGCCGCGCACATCGGCTTGGTCGATCGCATCTTCTGTCGCGTCGGCGCCTCCGATGAACTCGCCCGCGGCAACTCGACCTTCATGGTCGAGATGAACGAAACCTCCAACATCCTCAACAACGCCACGGTACGCTCGTTGGTCGTCCTCGATGAAATCGGCCGCGGCACCAGCACCTATGACGGCATCAGCATCGCGTGGGCCGTGGCCGAGCATCTCCATGGGACGGGTCCGGCGGGACCGCGCACGCTCTTCGCCACCCATTACCACGAGTTGACCCAATTGACCGGGCTCTTGCCGCGGCTGCGCAATTGGTCGGTCGCGGTCAAGGAGTGGCAGGATGAGATCGTCTTCGTCCGTCGCGTCGTGCCCGGCGCCGCCGATCGTTCCTACGGCATCCAAGTGGCCCGCCTCGCCGGCATGCCGCCCACCGTGGTGTCGCGGGCTCGCCACATCTTATCCGGCTTGGAAACCGGCGCAGGTCTGCCCGTGCAGAAATCGGTCGAAATCGCCCAAGTCACGCTGACTCCGCAGGAAGCGGCCCCCACCAAGAAGCCGGTCGCCACGCCGAAGACGCCGAAACCCACGCCGAAGAAAGACGCGGCGGGTCCTGAGCTCGACCTCTTCGGTTGAGTCAGATGCGCTGATTCCAGTCCGTGGAATTGAACTGCGCCCACGTTTCCTCGTGGTCGTGCTGATCGTAGATCGGTTCCGTGACGGCGACGGGGGGGCTTTGCAGCACCTTGCCCAGGGCCACGGGGAAATCCTTCTCGAAGCGGTTCCAGTCGCAGCCCGGCAGGAAGGGCCGCCAGACATAACCTTCCAAGAGCAAGCCGTGCCGCGTGCGTTTTTGGGCGGCGCCGGCGACTTTCCGGCCGTCATCCGACCGGACCAGGTCATTGGGCTCAGCCCGTTGGGCGCAGTTGTCCGGCGACTGGAAGGGACGTGAACCCGCGGGCAGGGGCGCCAGCTTGACGGGCTGACCTTGGGCCAAGAGCGCTTCGGCCAAGGCTTGGTGCACGGCCGCGTAGCTTGCCATGGCATCGGCTTCGTACAGCGGGTGACCAGTCGGCAGCACCACCGCAAACGTCCAATCCTCCAGGTGCGAGACCAACCCGCCGCCCGTGGCGCGACGCACCAGTTGGGCGTTGGCGGGCACGAGCGCCCGGTAGGTCGCCCACTTCTGCGAGATACCAAACGTGAAGGCTGGCACGGACCACGCGAACGGCCGGTAACGGACGCGCTCGGGGTGCGGATACTTTTCCAGCAAGAGCAGGTCCGCGGCCATGTTCGCGACGGCATCGGCGGCTTGGCGGGGAAGAACGTCCATCTCAGAAGTCTATGCCTTTTTCCAACAAACGCACGACCTTTCGGCCCGTGGCCTGTTCGTACCATGTTTCGGCGCCACGGGGGATGCGCAGTTCGTTCAACTGGTCCGCAAAGGGCTGGGCGGGGGTGCGCAGCTTGCCCGCGAGCGGGTGCAGCTGCAGACTTAAATCACGCGGGCGCGGGCCGAGTTGCGGCACGTCGCACCGTTGCGCGGGGCGGATGAGTTTCTCCGGATCGAGCCCGAAGTGTTCGGCCACCTTCACCCCCATCTCGAAACGACTGAGCGGTTCGAGGCCGGCCCAGTGATAGACCCCCGAGAGGTTGGGGCGCTCGCACAGCTCCACCGCCGCATCGGCCAAATTGCTCAAGCTGACCGGCTGGCGAATCTCATCCGTGAACAGCGGCGTCTGTTTGCCGGCGGCCCAATCCTTGAAAAGCCGTTCGTGGAGCCCGCGATCGCCCGTGCCGGAATTGCCGTTGAGCAAAGTAGTCCGAATCACCGCCGCGTGCTCGCGACCGTACTTGAGGACTTCGACTTCGCCGGCCGCCTTGGTGCGACCGTAGAGATGCAACGGAGCGGGCGCCGCCGTATTGCCGTACCGTCCGGCCTCGCCGTCGAACACCATGTCGGTCGAAAGGTGGATGAATTTGGCGCCGACGTGAAAGGAAAGCTGCGCCAAGCGGCGGGGGAGATCGACGTTCAACGCTTCCGCCTTTTCCGGCTCGCGATCGCAGCCATCGATGCTCGCGAGGGCGGCGCAGTTGATCACGGCCTGCGGAAACTCCTCGAGCATGAGGGACTGCACGGCCGCGACATCGCGGAGGTCCATCGTGATCGACCGCTGGAGGTCGGGTACGACCGCCGCCTTGGAACCGCCGATGGCTAGGACCTCATGCCCACGGCGCAACGCCGCCAAAACGACCTCGCGGCCGGCAAAACCATTGGCGCCTGTGACGATCATCCGCATCGCATCAAAAGTAGCGTTTACGGGCTCGGAGGCAAGCGGGGAGGGTGTGGCTCACGCTTGCCAAAGCGGTCAGGAGCAGCCTTGATGGTCTCTTCCATGCCGACTTATTCCGAATTGGCCAATCGGCCCGTCCTGTCTCAGCCCGTCTATGAGGCCGGCCGTCCCATCGAGGTCGTAGCCCGCGAGTTCGGTTTGGACCCGGCATCGGTCATCAAGCTGGCTTCCAACGAGAACCCCCTGGGGCCATCGCCGAAAGGCTTGGCCGCCGCCCAGAAGGCCTTGCAGGTCTGCCATCTCTACCCCGACGGTGGTTGCACGTTCCTCCGCGAGAAGTTGGCGTCGCACTGGGTGATGAAGCCCGAGAATTTCGTCGTCGGCAATGGCTCGAATGAAGTGATGATTTTGCTCGCCCAGGCCTTCCTTCGCGCGGGCGACGAAGTCGTCTTCGGTTCGCAAGCCTTCATCGTCTACAAACTCGCGACGATGCTCTTCGGCGCCACGCCGGTGGAAGTGCCGATGCCGGGCTATCGTCACGACCTCAAGGCCCTCCGGGCCGCCGTCACCGAGCGGACCCGCCTCGTCTTCCTCGCCAGCCCAAACAACCCCACCGGTGGCACGGATGACCCCAAGGAAATCATCGCCCTGGCGGAATCCTTGCCGGAACACGTCATCTTCTGCCTCGATGAAGCTTACGCCGAATACCTCGATGCCTCGGCTGACCTTCGGCCCCTCATCGCATCCGGCCGCAAGGTGGTGGTCTCGCGAACCTTCTCCAAAGCCTATGGCTTGGCTGGCTTGCGCGTCGGCTACATGATGGGTTCCGCCGAAGTCATCGGCCTGCTCAACCGCGTTCGCCAACCGTTCAACGTCAACCTACCAGCCTTGGCCGCCGCCGAAGCCGCCCTCGACGACACCGAGTTCGTCCAGCGCACCCGCCAGGTGAACGCCGCCGGTTTGGCGCAGTTGGCCGCGGGCCTCACCGCCTTGGGTTACGAGTACATCGACGGGAAAGCCAACTTCCTGGCGGCCAAGATACCCGACGCCGACGCCGTCTTCACCCGCCTCCAAAAGGCCGGCGTCATCGTCCGACCGCTCCGTGGCTACGGCATGGTCGGCTGGCTGCGGCTCACCGTGGGGACCACCGCCCAAAACGCCCGCCTGCTGGCGGAGCTGGCCCAACGCTGAGATGGATTTCGAAGACGCCATCCGGCAAGTCCGCGAAAAAGATCAGCGGTACAGCCCGCAAGCCTACGACCTGGTCCGCCTCAGCCTCGACCATGCCCAGAAGATCGTCCACGGCGAACCCAAGAAAGGGAAGCCCTTGGTCAATCGGCATGTCACGGGACCGCAATTGCTCGAAGGGTTCCGGCAGCACGTCCTCGAGACCTATGGCCCCATGTCCTACCAGTTGCTCAGCAATTGGGGGCTCAAGAAGACGGACGACGTCGGCAACATCGTCTTCAACATCATCAGCACCGGCCTGTTCGGTCGCTCCGAAGAGGACAACCTCGAAGACTTCGGCGGCGTCTACGACTTCAAGGAAACCTTCCTGAAACCGTTCGACCCCAAGACGAAGGCTTGATCAGGCGTTCACGAAGGCGAGGGCTTTGACCTCCGTGCAGCCGGGCAATTCGCGGATCTTGGCCAGGAGGGAACGTTCGTGGAAGCGGAGCTCCGACTTGATGACCGCGTTCTCGCATTGGATCACGAGCCGGCCGCCCTCGACCATCTTCAGAGGCGCCGTGCGTCGCGCCAGCTTCATCGGCAGCAACTCGCTCCAGTGGGCGATGATGACATCCTCCGGGACCGGCTTATCGAGCCGCATCTTCTTGAAGGCCTCGCCCATCGCTTCATCCAGCGTCTTCAATTCGCGGTCCGTGGAACGACCGCGGTCCTCCGGGACCCCGCGAAGGTTCGCGAGCAGGTTGACGACATGGCGCGAGAACTTCCCCTTGGTCTTGCCTTCGGTCAGCAGCGCTTGGATCAGTTTCGGGACTTCCGCCAGCCGTTCCGCCCGGAGGCATTTTTCGGGCGCATGGCGACCGCCGACGATCACGCCAACCGCGCCGGCATTACGTGGGCCTTCGCCGTCCTCGACGGGACTATCCCCGACATGCACCAGCGCCGTCAACGCCACGCCAAGACTCCGGGCCGCATGGGCGTAAGCGCGGGCGTCAGGCTTCGCGCAACCGATCTCCTCCGAGAGGTAGATGCCGTCGAAATGGCGGGCGAGGTCCTTTTGTTCCAGCACCTGACGCATGCGGACATCGGCATTCGACAGCACGGCCACCTTGATGCCGAGGAATTTCAGGGCCCCCAGCACGCTGACCATCCCCATGGCGACGCGCCAAGCCTTGGCGTCGGCGAAGGCGTGCCAACATTCCTTGAAAACCGCGTCGGCCCGGGAGGCGGGCAAGTGGGAGCCAAAGGTCCGTTCGACCACCTCGCGCCAAAAGGCTTCCGCTTTCGCTTGCTTATTGGCCGAGCGTAAAGCCGAAGCAAACGCACCCTCCAATTCCGCAGCCGCGACTTCAATGCCATGCTTCCGCGCGCAGGCGGAATACACCGCCCCCACCGAGGGATGGGGAAAGAGGACCGTCCCGGCCAAATCGAAGGTGATGGCCTTTACGCTAGCCATGACAGCGGGATGCGCACCGAACGGCGGTCGGAGGTAGGAGTGGCAGGACGGGAATTCATCGAAATTGCAGGAAAGACGGCGTTGGGGGAGACCCCCCAGGTACCACCATCATGTCCCTGCTTGTCTAATCGCCAACCCAAGTCATAAACAAGTTATGCACCTACCCCGCCTAGCCCTGCTGACCATTCTCGGACTCTCCGCCCTCGCCACCATTGGCTGCAATACCGCCACCCCCGCGGCCCGCGGCCCGGTCTCCAAGGTCTTCGTCCGCGACGTCGCCGCCTCTTCCTTGCACGCCACCGACATCCTCGCCAACGCGGTCCATGACGCCGGTGTGCACGCCTTGTCGGCCCAAGGGTTCACCGTCGTCGCGACGGAAGGCGAAGCGGATGCCGTGCTCCGCAGCAGCTGGCAAACCCAGAAGAGCACCGACAACCGCTCGGACATCCCCAAAGTCAGCCTCTCGCTGTCGCTTTTCGATAAGTCCAATCGCCGTTTGTTTGACGGTAATTCCGGACCTGCGGTGGCCGCCAATTTCTGGAACGAGAGCCGCGCCACCGCCGAGGTGACCACGATCCTCAAGGGCCTCCCGGCTCCTGCGAAGAAGTAATCAACGGGCCCTGAGCCGCGCTTCGATCTCCTGCTTGAGCAGCGCGAGTTCGGGCATTTGGGCGCCTGCGGCCAATCCGCGTCGGAGCGGCTCCGCCCAGATGCCGCTCACTTCGACTTCACGCTCTTCGAGGTAATCGATGAGGCTGGAGGGGCGGTAGGGACCCATGCCCTCCGTGACGTCGAACTGCGCCTGCAGGTGCTTTTCGGTGACGACATGCCCCCGCAAGGCCGCCGCGACCCGCACCTCTTCCATGAGGCGGCGGGCCCGGGCCTTCAGCACCGGATCGGCCAGGATCAGGTCCGTCGTGATGCCGCCCGCCGCGATGGCCAAACCATTGAAAGGGATATTCCAGCAGAGCTTCTTCCAGAGGACGGCTTCCAAGGAGTCCTCCGCCCGACAGTCCACGCCCGCGGCCTTGAACGCCTCGACGCACTGGGTGACCGCCGGGTTGATGGGGCCTTCGGCGGCGGCCATTCGGACATAGCCCGCATGGGTATTGGAAACGACCCCTGGCTCGACGCGGTTGATGCATACGAAACACAAGCCCGCGACCACCCGAGCGAGCGGCACGACCGCCTGGAAGGCTTCGACGTTACCCATGCCGTTCTGCAACGTGAGCAAGACGGTGCGCGGACCGACCAACGGTCGCACCAAGTCCGGTAAGACCGCGTTGGCCGTCGCCTTCGCCGCCACGACGATGAGGTCGCACGGCCCAAGACCCGCGCCGCTCGGCGAAGCCGACGCGAAGCGCACCGTCCGTTCGCCGTCCCGGCCCCGCATGACCAAACCGTGCCGCGAGAGCACTGCGTGATCGCTGCGGCTGAGCGCGTGCACCGCGTGGCCCGCCAAGGCCAAAAGACCTCCATACCAACCGCCCACCGCGCCCGCGCCGACGATCGCAACCTTCATGGCCGGCTCTGCGGACGGCGGACGGAAGTATGACGGGCCTCCGGCCGTTTGCTGGGGTAATCCAAAGTGAAGTGCAACCCGCGGCTTTCATGCCGCTGGAGCGCGCAATCGATGATCAACTCCGCGACTTGGATAAGGTTACGCAATTCCAGCAGACGCGGCTCCACGCGGAAATTCCAATAGTACTCGCGCACTTCGTCGGCCAAGGTGCCGATACGCGTGCGCGCCCGCTGCAGACGCTTGGTCGAGCGGACGATGCCGACATAATCCCACATCGTTCGACGCAGCTCATCCCAGTTATGCGTGAGCACGACGCGCTCATCCGGGTCGCCGGCGGAACCGTCCACCCAGGCCGGCAGGGGAAGGGCAGGGCGGTGCGCTTCGCGGATGTCCGCTTCAGCCGCCAAAGCCCCGTCATGGGCCAGCACGACGGCTTCCAGGAGCGAATTGGAGGCCAACCGATTGGCGCCATGCAAGCCGGTGCAGGCGACCTCGCCGACCGCGAAGAGGCCGCGGATGGTCGTTTGACCGCTCAGATCGGTCGCAACCCCCCCACAGAGGTAGTGGGCCGCCGGGACGACGGGTATCGCCTGGGTAGCCAAATCGAAACCCGCCTTGCGGCAGGTCTCGTAGATATGCGGAAAGCGATCGGGAAGATGCCCCGGCGCGACTTGGGTGGCATCCAAGAGCACATGCGGCGAGCCATCGCGCTTCATCACCGAGTCGATGGCACGGGCCACGATGTCGCGTGGAGCCAAGTCGCCGAGGGGGTGGAAAGCCTTCATGAAGGCGCGGCCCGAAAGGTCGCGCAAGATGGCGCCTTCGCCGCGCACAGCCTCCGAAATCAAAGCCCGACTGCCGTCGGGGGCCTTCAGCGCCGTGGGATGAAACTGCACCATCTCCATGTCACGGACTTCGGCCCCCGCGCGATAGGCCATGGCGATGCCGTCGCCGGTCGCGATGTCGGGATTGGTCGTGAATTGGTAGACTTGGCCCAGACCGCCCGTCGCCAGGATGACCGTGAACGCCGAGAGCGTCTCGACCCGACCCGCTTGGGTGTTCAGCACATGCAACCCATAGACGCGGTCGTCAGCCGAACCCACCTGGCAGCCGCCGAGCTTGGCGTTCGTCAGCAGATCGACGGCGAGATGGTGTTCCAACATCTTGACCTTCGGCTGGCGGGCGACGGCCCGGAGCAGGGCGGACTCGATCGCCCGACCGGTCATGTCGCGGGCATGCAAGATGCGGCGCTTCGAGTGGCCGCCTTCACGCCCCAGGTCGGGTCGACCATCGGCGCCGTTCTCGAATTCGACGCCCCACGCGATCAGTTCAGCCACGCGCGCCGGTCCAGCCTCGATGATGTGCCGCACCACGTCCCCATCACAAAGCCCATCACCGGCCGACAGCGTATCCTGCACGTGACTCTGAAAATCATCGGCCTGATCGGTGACGCACGCGATACCTCCCTGGGCCCAATTCGTGTTCGACTCCGAGCTCGTCTTCTTGGTCACGATGGCGACGGAATGCCCTCGGTTGGCCAAATTGAGCGCAAAACTGAGCCCGCCAATCCCACTCCCTACGACAATGGCGTCAAAATGCGGAGTCATGAAGATTCGAAAAGTAGGGTTAGTCAGGGTGTGAACAAGCGGATTTGACTGTTTTCGGAACATTCCATACGCCTGCAGGGTGGAATTCATAGTGATTTTGGCCTGTTGGGCAACCATCGGATTGTTCGAACTCTCCGAAATGGCGCTGGTGTCGTCCAACCGGCGTCGCCTGCAACGGCTCGCCGAAGATGGCAGCAAAGGCGCCAAAGCCGCCCTCGAACTGCTCGCCAATCCTTCGAAGTTTCTTTCCACGGTCCAGGTCGGGCTGACCTTTGGCAGCATCATCGCCGCCACCTTCGGGGGCGCCCCGCTCGCCGCCTACCTTCAGCCGTATCTCGAGGCGAGCAGTTGGTCGTGGCTGCACGACAACGCGGACGGCTTTTCCCGTTTGAGCGTATCTTTCGTGATCGGTTCGATGACGATCGTCTTCGCCGAAATCGTCCCCAAGCGCTTGGGCCTTTCGGACCCGGAGGGCCTCGCGGTCCTGCTGTCGCGCCCCATGATGGTGATCTCCTTTTTGGCGTCGCCCTTGGTCGGCACCTTGAGCTTCGCCGCCGACCTGGTGCTCGGTATCTTTGGTCGACGCCGGGCCCCCGAAGATTCGATGTCGGAAGATGAACTGCGCATGATGGTCGACCAAGGCATGGCCTCGGGCGTCTTGCATGCCTCCGAGCACCGCATGGTGCATGGCGCCTTGGCGATGGACGGAACGACGGCCGAACAACTGATGACGCCGAGCAACCGTGTCGTCTGGCTCAACCTCGCCGACCCGGATGAAGTCAACTGGCGCAAGATTGTGGCTTCGGGACACACCTGGTTCCCCGTCTTTCAGGATTCGCCCGACAAACCGCTGGGCGTCGTCTCCGTCAAGCGCTTGTGGGCGAACCTTTCGCTGGCCGGCGCCGCGTCGATCAAGGACGTGCTGACGGAAGCGCCGACGGTGACCCCGCACAACACGGCCACGCAGCTCTTGGAGAAGTTCCGGAAGGATAAGATCCACATGGCGCTGGTGGTCGATGAATTCGCCCGCGTACGCGGAGTCGTGACCTTGAATGACGTCCTGGAATCGGTGGTCGGGGAACTCCCGAACGAAGGTACCCCGACGACCCATGCCAAACCGGTCCGCCGCCGCGAAGACGGCAGCTGGCTCGTGGACGCCGTCGTCACCTTGGAGGATTTTCGTGAGCAAACCGGCCTCATCGGGAAATTCCCGGGGGAAGGTACCGGCAGTTTCACGACGGTTGCTGGATTCTTGATGCGCTCACTCGGGCGCATTCCCAAGGAAGGCGACCGCGTCGAAGCTTTGGGCGTCATCTTCGAGGTCATCGACATGGACCACCATCGCCTCGACAAGGTCCTGGTGATGCCGAAAGCCCCGTCGCGTCCAGCCTGAGATCGCTTAGAGCCGCACCGGCAAGCCGGCCGCCCGCAGGTATTCCTTGGCCTGTTTCACGGTAAAGGTGCCAAAGTGGAAGATGCTGGCCGCCAAGACCGCGCTGGCGCGGCCATCCTTGAGGACCTGCGCCAAGTGGTCGAGATTGCCGGCGCCGCCCGAGGCGATGACGGGCACCTCCACGGCATCCGAAACCGCGCGGTTCAGCGGGACATCGTAACCGGCGGCCGTACCGTCGCGGTCCATGCTGGTCAGGAGGATTTCGCCCGCGCCGAGGCCATGCACTTGGCGAGCCCAAGCGATGGCGTCCAGGCCCGTGGCGTTACGGCCGCCATGCGTGAAAACCTCCCACTTGCCGGGCGCGACCTGCTTGGCGTCGATGGCGACGACGATGCATTGGCTGCCGAATTTACGGGCGGCCGCCAACACGAGGTTGGGATCCTTCACCGCCGAAGTGTTCAGCGAAACCTTATCCGCCCCCGCGTTGAGCATCGTCCGAATATCCTCAACCGAACGGAGACCACCGCCGACGGTCAAGGGCATGAAGACTTGATCGGCCGTACGCTCGACGACGTCGACCATCGTCTTCCGCTCATCGCTCGATGCGGTGATGTCCAAGAAAACGAGTTCATCCGCTCCCTGCTTTTCGTAGGCCGCGGCCACCGCGACGGGGTCGCCGGCATCGCGGAGTTCCTCGAACTTGACGCCCTTGACCACGCGGCCGCCATGGACATCGAGGCAGGGGATGATGCGGACGGAAAGCATGAGGGGATTAGAGGGGTAGGGAATCGACGGCTTTAGTAAAGCACGACCGTGACCGGCCCATCGTTGACGAGCGAAACCTGCATGTCCGCCCCGAAGACCCCGGTGGGCACGGCTTGACCGAGCTCCGCGCCCAGTCCCTGGACGAAGAGATCGAAGAGGGGCTTGGCGACATCCGGCTTCGCCGCCTTGTTGAACGAGGGGCGATTGCCTTTGGAGAAATCCGCCAACAAAGTGAATTGGCTGACGGCCAAGACGGCGCCGGCGGCATCCTTGATCGACAAACCCATCTTCCCTTCGGCGTCCTCCATCAGCCGGACCTTGGTCACTTCAGCGACGAGCCTGCGCGCGTCGTCGGGGGTGTCCTCCTTACCTACGCCCACGAGCAAGAGGTAACCCCGTCCGATGTGGGCGACCGTGGCGCCCGCGACCGCGACCGAGGCGCTCAGGACGCGCTGCACCACCACGACCATGCTAGGTCAACGCCTCCAAGATGGTCCGAAGCTTCATCTCGGTCTCGGCCGATTCCGAGGCGGGGTCCGACCCCTCCACGATACCCGCGCCCGCGAACGCCCGGGCGACATTACCTTTCAGACGGGCGCAACGGAGCGCGACGAAGAGCTTCCCGGTCAGGCCATCGGCACCGACCCAACCAACCGCCCCCGTGTAGAGTCCGCGGTTATGCGGTTCGAACCCCGGAATGAAGGGAAGGGCGAGATCGCGCGGCTTGCCGCCCACCGCGGGGGTGGGATGCAGCTCCCCCGCAACCTCCAGAAAACGGCGGTCCGCCGGCATCGTGCCGACGATGGGCGTGCGTAGGTGCATGACATTGCCTAGTCGGAGCAACTCCGCCCCGCGCGAGGTCGCGGCCAGTACCCCGACCATGCGCAAGCGACGGAGGATCGAAGCGGTGACCGCGCCGTGCTCGCGTTGGTCCTTGTCGCTGGCGAGCAAGGCTTCGGCGAGGCTGGCGTCTTCGGAAGCGGATTCACCGCGGCGAGTGGTGCCGGCGACCGCCTCCGAGCGCACTTCACCGTCGAACAGGGAGAGGAGCGTCTCGGGAGTAGCCCCAACCAAAGCCCCTTCGGGCTCGTCCACCAAGTAGGCGTGGCAAGGGGGGTTCGCGCGTCGCAGACGGTGGAGCGTGGCGTAGGCGTTGAAAGGTTCGGCCCGACGCCAATCAAAGGCGCGCGTGAGGACGATCTTCTCGAAGGAGCCTTCCTTGATGAGTTCGGTGGCTCGCTGGACGGCCGGCGGGAACCAATTGCCGCCGACCTCACTCAGGACGGTCGGCACCGGTGCTCGCACGGCCGCCGACGAGGGACGATAGTTGAATCGACGGAACTGTTCGGCGCGGATGGCCAGCCGGGCGGCGCAACCCGGGGTCGCCTTATCCGCCAAGGTCACGGTCGTGATGCCATCTTCGGTGACCACCTGCCAGGCCGGCAGAAACATCCGGGATTTCTGGGCTTCGGCCTGATCACCGGGGTAGAAGGGGAAGGTCGCAATCACGCGCGGGACACCCCCGATGCACGTCATGGTGGCATACAGATCCCGCAACCAGCGGTCCGCCTGATGGAAGCGTTGCGGACCTGCTCCCAGCCATTCCGCGATGGGGCTGGCGGCGGCATGCGCCCGCCGCCGCGAGGGGTTCTCGAAATAGCCGCGGGGCGCCGGTTCATCGAGCGACTCCAGCACCGCGAGCGGGTCGAGCTCGGGCACCTTGAAGGTGCAACAGATATAGCCTTCACCTTGCCGCGCCTGCTCGGCTGCGCTTAAGGCGACCAAGAGGTCGTCTGCGGTGAGGCTCGGCATGGGTGGTTAGGCTTTGGCCGGGACTTCCGGCTCCTCCAGCGGAGGGAACAAGATGCACTTCTCGGCGACCTTGGCGCCCGTGCAGACCGTCGACCATGCATGCACGGAAGCAAAACCGGTCGCCACCGGCAGTCCGATGTTAACGAGCAGCTGCTCGCAGGTCTTGGGCATCACCGGAGTGAGGACGGTGGCCGTCAAGCGAAGGCCTTCGGCGACGTGGGCCAAGCAAGAATCCAGGCGAGCCCGATCGGCGGCCTCGGCCGACTTGGCGAGCTTCCAGGGGGCGCGGGCCTCGATGTAGGCGTTCATCGCGCTCACGAACACCCAGAGGGCTTCCAACGCGTGGCTGATCTGGGCCTCGGCGAAGTACGCGAAGAACTTTCGCTCGGTCTCCGTCCAGAGTTTCCGCAGGTTCTGTTCCAGCTCCTCATCGGCGCCCGGGGCCGGCACCGTGCCGGCGTAATTGCGGCCGACCATGTTGAGCAAGCGGTTCACGAGGTTGCCGAGGTTATGGCCGAGGTCGGCCTTGTAACGCTGCGCGAAGTTGGGCGACGAGAAATCCGCGTCCTCGCCGACGACCATTTCGCGGCACAGGTAATAGCGGAAAGCATCCGTGCCGAACTTCTGGGCGAAGCTCAGGCTATCGGTGGCGTTGCCGTCGCTCTTCGAAGCCTTCGAGCCGTTCAGCGTCCACCAGCCGTGCACGAGCAGTTGCTTGGGCGGCGCGATATCGAGCGCCTTGAGCATGCAGGGCCAATACACCGCATGGGGCGGCGAAAGGATGTCCTTGCCGATGACGTGCATGTCGGCCGGCCAGCGACCCTTATCGACCACGGCGGAGTAGTAGTTCGTGAGCGCGTCGAACCAGACATACGTGACGAAGTCACGATCGAACGGGAGCTCGATGCCCCAAGTCAGCCGAGATTTCGGTCGGGAGATGCACAGGTCGTTCAACGGCTCCTTCAGGAACTCGAGGACCTGCTTGCGGCGATGCGCGGGATTGATGAAGCCGGGGTTTTCCTGAAGATGCTCGATGAGCCAAGGCTGGAACTGCGAGAGCTTGAAGTAGTAGTTCTCCTCGGTCGTCTGGGTGACTTCCCCGAAGATCGCCGGCCAATTCCCCTCGGCATCGCGGTCCTTGTCGCTCAGGAACTGCTCCTGCCGCACGGAGTACCAACCCGCTTTGGTCGCCTTGAAGATCAGGCCCTTGTCGAAGAGCCTCTGCAGGAAATCCTGCACCACCACCTTATGGCGGGGTTCGGTCGTCCGGATATAGTCGTCGTTCGAGATGTTCAGCAGGCCGAGCATCGCCTGGAAAACAACGGCCACTTCGTCGACCAAGGCCTGGGGCTCGACCTGGCGCTTCTGGGCGGTCTGTTGGACCTTCTGGCCATGTTCATCGAGGCCGGTCAGGAAGTAGACATCGTCACCCAGCATGCGGTGGTGACGCGCCAAGACGTCCGCGAGGACCTTTTCATAGGCATGACCGAGGTGGGGGGCGCCATTCGCATAATCGATGGCGGTAGTGATGTAGAACGGACGCGACATTGCTGAGGCTGTCAGTCTAGGGAACCGCCCCGCCTGAGGACAACCCAGAAGGGGCCGGTAATGGGCACAAAAAAGGCCTCGGGCAGCCCGAAGCCTTGGTCATTGACGGTTCCCGGCGTCAACCGCCGGCGCGGATGATGTCCGGCTGGAAGGCGATCTCGAACGTGTAAGGCGTGCCGACCCGCAGGGCCAACGGCTTATTGCGCTCGAGGATCTGGTAGAAGTGCATCTTGCCCCAGCAGGTGCGATGCTTGGGGTCTTCGCTGACCACCTTGGTCTCCAGCCATTCCCCGTGGAAGTCATCCTTGAGGACTTCGCAGCGATGCGACTCCGGGCCGAGGATCTGGGCGTTGCCTGGGGTCATGCGCGAATGCGTGGCGGCAATCGGGAGCACCAAGCGGAAGTTCTCGAGCGTCACCGCGGCCTTGGGGATGAGCGTGAAGCGGCCGACGATGCGGCCACCGTTCAGTTCCCAGTCCACCTTCAGGCTGGCGACCCCGGCGGAAAGCTTCTCGTCCTTGTCGATGAGGTCGGGCTGTTCGTAGCGGAAGTGATAGGTGCCGGCCTTGGTCCCCATGGCCACCTGCAGGTTCTTGCCGTAGAAGGAGGGCGTGTAGACGCGGTCGGCGATCGTGTATTCCGGAATGAACGGGGAAGTGTACAGGTTGGCGGGCCAATCCATCACGCCCGGCATGTGCGGAAACGCGAGCGAGTCGGAGAACTTGTGCGCGCCATTCGACAACACGGGCAGGATGACGTGCAGGCCGGACGCCGGATCGGAATAGGAGAGGAGACCCTGTTCCTTGCGCGGGGTCTTGTCCAAGGAGTAGAGGCGACAGACGGCCTGCTTGGAGGCGGGGCGGAACACGTCCATGGTGCCGCCGACGGTCTTGGCGAGACGCGACCACTGGGAGAGGTACCGCGCGGCGTCGAAGTTCGCCATGCGCGTGGTGTGTCCCGGGATGGTGTCGCGTTCGCCGTCGCGGATCACGATCAGGCCGTGTTCGGCATCGAAGAACGTCGTGAAGAAGTTGGCGTAGAGGCGACGCACCAAGTCGCGGGCGAGCGGTTCCTTATCCACGGCGATCCACCGATCGCGGAGCGCCTGCAGCAAGAGGGTGATGCAGTGCATCTGGCCATAGGAGCCGATGCCGCGACCGAAGCACCAACCGAGCCCATCCTCGCGGACGGTCTCGAGGATGACGCGCAGGTACTTCTCCGCGTGCGTCCGAAGCTTGGGCAGTTTGGAGTCGCGCAGCTGGATGTTCGCGTGCAGCTGCAGTGCCTGGCGGATGAAGATCAGGGCGACCACGCCATAGAGGTCGAAGGCACCGCCGAAGTTGTCGGGGTTGGACTGACGCGACGCGTCATCGTGGAAACCGCCCGTGGAGGCCGCGGTGATGCGGTCGACGAAGCGGTCCACCAAAGCGCCGGTTTCGTCCTTCTTGGTCAGGCCAAACGAGAAACGGCAGACGGCCTTGGCGATGTCGAAGGCCTGGACGTGGTCGTGGTGGTCGCCGGTGACCGCGAGACGTTCGTCGATCAGGTTTCGGGTCGCTTCATCCAGGATTTCCCACACGGGGTTACGCTCGCGGGTCGGGCCAAAGGCCAGCAAGCCGAGGCAGGCGAACGCCATCCCGTTGTCGGAGCCCTGGGAGAGGCGGACTTGGGCGGTGATGGCGCGGGCAACGATCTCGGGGATGTTGTTTCGGTCCAAGGTGAGCTCACCGGTCGCCCGGTAATACTCGCCAAAGGCCAAGGCGGCGTGGCCCGGCTCATCGGCGCGGGAAACTTCGCCGGGGACGGGAGTGACCGACCCATCGGCGGAGATGGAACCTAAGTTGAGTTTGAGGAGGGCCTTGGTCTGGTCCAGGCACTGGCTCGCGAAATTCTGCATGCGAAGGGTTTGGATTGAGGCAGGACACCCCCCTGTCAATGCCACATCGTAAAAAAATCGTAATTTTACGATTTTCCTCAGGAATAAGCCGATTCGCGGGCGAGGGTTAGGGCTCGAAGGCGACCTCGACGGGACAGGCCGCCAGGCGGTCCTGCAGCCGACGCAACCGGCGGATGGGCCACCACCGGTAGAGATGGATGTCGATCGGTTTCCAGAGGGCGACCCAGCCGCTGATGATCAAGCCTTCCCGCAACCAATCGCTCCACATCCCCGCCTCGGGCAAGCAACTGCGGATGGCCAACATCAACCCCAAGAAGACCAAGCCGATCAGGAGCGAGGTGCGCCCCTCGCGCATGAGCTCCTTGACCTCGCGCCGGCTGTTCTGCGCCCGGTACTCGAAGTAGTGCTTCACGGACTCCTGGACCATGCGAGCCACGGTGTCATCGGCCGGCTGCTTCAGGACGATGCGCAAGCGCAGCGCCACCTCCGGGCTTTGCTCCCGGGCCCAGCTGACGATGAATTCTTCGGCGTCGTGATCGAGGTCGCGTTCATGGAACGGCGACGGGTCCATCGTATTGAAGAGCTGATTGGCGTTGGCCAAGCGCAGCTCGATGAGACCAGGAGGGTGATAGGGCATGGCTTAGCGGGGGAGCGGACCACCCAAGGCGCGGCGAAAGAAGTCCACGCGTTTGACCCGCATGTCTTCACGCTCGCAGGCGCCATGGCCGCCGCCAAGGATGACGGTGAATTCCAGGAGGTCCTTCTTGCCGGCGGCGAGCAAGGCGTCGCGCAGGTCATAGGTGCACTTGACGTCCACGTTGGTGTCGGACTCCCCGACCGTGAGGAAGAGCTTGCCCTGCAGTTTATGGGCTTCCGTGAGGCACGCATTGGCGGCGTACCAAGGGCCCACGGGGTAACCCATCCATTGCTCGTTCCACCACAACTTATCGACGCGGTTGTCATGACAGCCGCAATCCGCGGCCGCCGCCTTGTAAAAATCGCCATGCCGGAGCAAGGCGTGCACGGCGTTCTGACCACCCGCGGAGCCACCGAAGATGCCCACGCGGGTCAGGTCCATCTGCGGCTCGACGCGACCCGCCGCCTTCAGCCATGCGACGCGATCGGGCAAACCCGCGTCGCCGAGGTTGCGCCAACACTCCTGATGGAACTCCTTGCCGCGATTCCACGTGCCGCGCCCGTCCATCTTGACCACATAGAAATCCTGCGAAGAGGGTTCGCGGAAGGAAGCGTTCCAGACCGCGAAGGACTTGGGCACGAAGGAGTCTTGGGGGCCGGCGTAGATGTACTCGATGACGGGGTATTTCTTCTGCGGATCAAAGGGGAAGGGCCGGACGATGACGCCATGGATGTCGAACTTGCCGGCGCGGTCTTTGGCGACGAAGCGGCGGGGGGGCTCCCAACCCGCGGACCGCAGCTTGGCATCATCGGCTTCGCCGAGCTTGGCCACTTCGCGCCCATCGCTGGCGCGCCGCAGCAGAAACCGCGGCGGCAGGTCCACCCGCGAAAAGGAATCGATGAGGTACTTGCGGCCGGGGCCGAACACGACGTCGTGCGTGCCATCGCCGCTCGTCAGCGCGACCAGGCCGGTGCCATCGAAGTTCACGCGGTAGACCTGACGGTAGTACGGATCTTCGCCCGGATTGCGGCCGAGGCCGACGAAGGTCACCTGCCGCGCGGCTTCGTCGACATGCAGGACCGACTTCATCACCCATGCACCCGACGTCACGGCGTTGAGCGTGGCACCGGTGCGCAAATCCACCCGATACAGATGCGTCCAACCGGAACGTTCCGACACCCATAGGGTGGTATCATCCGGCAGGTCGTAGCGATAGAAGCTGCCGTAGGTGAAGACGAACTTCGGATCTTCCTCGGTGAGGAGCTTCCGCCACTGCTTCGTCCCGACGTCGAATTCGATGATGCCATGCCCCGTGAATCCCCGGAGGGTGTAAGCCGAACGCAGGCGCTGGGAGTCGGCCGTCCAATCCAGACGATCGGTGTTCATGGTCAGGGGCAGCACGTCCAGCCCCGGATAGCGAAAACCGCCCGCCAGGCTGAAGACGCAGGCCAATTGCTGCGTCTTATCATCGCCCGGCTTATCATAATCGATTTCCTTTTCGGTCTGCTTGACCGAATCCTTGACGAGGTATTTGCGCACCGGCACCGCGCGGGTCGCCCAAAGCGCGAACTGCTTGCCGTCGGGAGACCAGGCGGGCTGGCCACTCCAGACAAAGCCTGCGGGGAGGGCCGCGTTGCCCTTGCCGCCGCTGGCGGCGAACACGCGTTTTTCGCCGGAAGTCGCGGTCGCCGTCACTTCCGCACCCTCGACGGTGACGCGCCAAAGGCCGTCGGGAGATTTGCTGCCGTAACGGGTGGAACTCAGCATCCGGGGTGAGCCGGTGCTGCGGATGCGGCCGGCGGCGGGTGCCGTCTTGAGGTCAGCTGCCTTGCTTGCGTCCTGCTTCTGGATCGAACCATCGGGCGACCAGGTGCAGACGAAGCCGTTGCCCTCGATCCAGAGCTTGCCGTCATCCTGGGGCAGGACACGCGAAACCCCGAGGTTGCGGACCTCGGCCTGGGGTTTGATTTCCTTGCGCAGCGCCTCCGCTAAGGCTGCAGGATCAAAAGCCGAAGTGACCTTACCCGTCGCGCACTCGACGACCCTGAACTCCGTCCGCCCCTCGGGGGTGCGCCAACTGTAGGCCAGCCGCTCACCGGAAGGAGACCACTGCACGTTCTCCAAACGGGTGTTGCTGATCGCGCTGGTCCAAGTCTCGTACTGCTTCTGCCAAACCTTGGTCGTGGGGACTTGGGCACAGAGAACCCATGGGAACAGCAGCCATAAGCAGCGGAGGGGCATGCGAACATTAAACACCCCAATGTTTGAGTGTTCAACCCTACATCCACCTAGGGTCTACTTCTTAGCCTTCGGAGCCTTCGTCCTCAGACTAGCAAGGTAAGCGACGACATCCCGCAGTTCGGCAGGCTTCAAGATCCCCAGCATGGGCGGCATCATCGAAACCGGCGGGGTGCGACTGGCGATAGCACTCAGCGCCACGTCCTTCACGTTTCCGTCCGGCTGCCGCAGGCGCAGGGACTCATTGGTCTCGCTGACGACGCTGCCGGCGAGGACCTCCCCCGACCGCAAGGTCAAAGTCTCGAAGCCAAAGCCCGGCACGACCTTCGCCGACGGATTGACCAGCGACTCGGCGAGTTCCGCCGCGGTCCGCTGCTCGCCGATTTTCTTCAGCAGGGGGCCGACTTCACTGCCTTCATCCGACTCGAAGCGATGGCAGGCCACGCAATTGGCGGCGAGGTGTTCCAGGGCAAGGGCGCGACCACGGGACGGATCGCCGCCCGCGATCAAGAGTTCGGAGGGCAAGCCCGGCGCGGCCAACTGCTCGGGCTTACGCGCCACGTCGAGGTAGCGCTGGAGGGCCGCCAGGATCGCGGGCTCCGCGGACGCCTGCGCCGCCAAAAAGACATCGAGGCGAAGGGAGTCGTTGAACTTGGGTTGCAGGAGCTTGTTCACCAGAACGAGCCGCGACTGGCTGGCGGCCGCTTCGGTGCTGGCAAAGACGATGCGGACGGCGGCTTGTTTCTCGGCGAGGTTCGACCCGGCGACGTCGAGGAAACGCTGGGCGACGGTCAAAGCGCTGGCGGGGTCAGCTTGGGCCAGCAGTTGCAGTCCTTCGATGCGCAGGGACGATTCCACCCCGTCTTTGGTCGCCGCGCGGAGGGCGGCGGTGATCTCGGCCCGCGGTTCGGCCTTGGCCGCGAGGAGTCGGAGGACCTGCAAACGCACGGCAGCGCCTACCTTGGTATCCTGGGCCAACTTCAGCAGTTCGGGAGTCGGGACATCCAAGCCATAGCGGACCAGGATCTCGACCCCGCTCGCTTTCAGCGACTCGTTTCGGAAAGCCAGCAACTTAGCCTGCCCTTGCCGCAGAACGGCAGCCAAAGCAATTCGGTCACGTTGCGCGTAACGCTTCGCGGTCCCGTCCACGAGGTCGAGGATCGGCGGGAGTTCATAAACCAAGAGTGCCTGCAGGGCTTCATCGACCAAGGCACCCGTCTCCGGCTGCGCCTCCAGCCAGCGGAGGATACGCGCGGCGGCCGCGGGCGAGCCATCGCGAAGGTTCTGGTTGATGACCCGACGCAAGGCGGTGACCGGGAAAGCGGCGCGCCCCAGGGCCTGCGCCAAAGCCGGCTGCGCCGCCGGGACCCCTTCGTCGTCATGAATGGCGCGAACCGCTTCGTTGAGGACATCAGGATGCGGTGAGGTCAGCAACTCGGCCAAGAGCGGGGAACGCTGCCGCGCCAGCGCCAACGTGGCAAAGGTGGCTTGGGCGGCGTCCGGACCTTGCGCCAACTTGAGCAAAGCTTCAGGACTTTGGGTCCCCGCCAGCCCCATGACCAAGCCATGACGCAGCCAGGGCATCTTCAGGTCTGCCGACGCATCCTGAAAGAAGCGTGCCGCCGGAACCTGGGTGCCCGGCAAACCGGCGCGACCGATTCCCAAGCGCCCCAGCGTGAGGCCGGCCTGCATGCGGAGGCGCGGATTCCGAGCGGCGAGTTGCGCGATGATCTTCTCGGCGATCAAGTCGTTGACTTCGGTTTCGCGCGTCAAGCGGGTGGGCGGAGGCACGCGACCTTCGGCGATCACCTTGAGCGTCTGCACGCGGATTTCCTCGTCGGTGTCGGTCAACAGCTCGGTCACACCCTTGAGCGACGGGAGCTGGCCATGCCGCAAGCCCATGCCCCAGCCCCAGATCGCGTGGATGCGTGCGAGGCGCTCGCGCTTGCCATCCAGGGCGACGGCCAACAGGTCCGCCCAAGCTCCAAGCCGGTCCAGCCGCAGCGCGGCGTTGACCCGGACCCGCTGGTCGCGGTGCCCCAGCAAAGCCAGCAGACGTTCCTTGGGAATCGGCGCCGACAACGGGAGCGAAAGGATTTCCTGGGAGACCGGGTCGGTTTTCGTCGCCACGCCCATGCTCCAAACCGCCCCCTTGCCATCGAGCGGATAACCGCCGATCCAATCGGCGAAGTAGGCTTTACCGTCGGGGCCCCAGGCCATCCCGATGCCCATGATGCCTTGGTTGATCGTGCGGAGCCCCACCATCCTGAAACTGTCGGCCGCGGCCTCCAGGGTGAACGCATCCATCTTGCCGTTCGGGAACTGATCGAGGATGAAGTGTCCACGCAGGGTGCCATCGAGCGCGTGCCCCGGTTCGCGGAGAAAGCCCGCCGGTCCATCCGAATAATTGGCGACGGGCGGGGTGAAGCACAATGGCTGTCCAGGCGCCCCCGCGGGCTGCCAGATGTTTTCGCGCATCCAGCGGCTGTTCACCTTCATGTACTGGTGCTGATTGCGCCAACCCGTATCGGACCCTTCGACGACGTAGACGAGTCGTTCGCGTTCCTTGGGTTGGTCGGCGTCGTTGTCGACGCCGATGACGTTGCCAAAATCGTCGAACGCGATCTCTTGGACGTTGCGGAGGCCAGCGGCGAAGACCTCGAAGCCCGTGCCGTCGGGTTCCGCGCGCAGCACCGCCCCGGAATGCGGGAAGAAGAAACGCTTTCCTTCCTTGCTGACGACGTTCGTGCCCTTATCGCCAATCGTCCAATAGATGCGTCCATCGGGCCCGAGTCGGAGCCCGTGCATGTCGTGCCCCGCATAGGCGATATGGACCCCGAAGCCCGTGACGAGGAGTTCCTTGAGGTCGGCGACGCCGTCGCCATCGGTGTCCTTGAGTCGCCAAAGGTCGGGCTGGGCGGTCAGGTAAACCCAACCATCGTGATAGAGAATCCCGGCCGCGATACCCGCCCCGACGGAATTGAACCCCTCGGCGAAGGTGGTGATCTTGTCCGCCGTACCATCGCCGTCGGAATCGACCAACTTGTAGATGCGCTCCTTGTGGACGGTGAGGTCCCTCCAATCGACGCCGCCATCGCCATTGTGATCCTTGACGCTGCCACGTGGGCCACGAAGGACGCCGGGGGCCATCACCCGCTTATAGAAAGCCTCCTTCTCGAGCGGAGAGGTCAGGGCGACGTCGTCGGCGATCCATTGGGTATGCTCGCGGATGTCCAGGTCGGCCACCTTGCGACGAGTCGTGGCGCAGACGTAGACGGCGCCCTTTTCGTCAACGGTCACCGCCACGGGGTCCGGCACGTTGATGGCGCCCGACCACTTGAGCGGGGTGACCTCCGCCGCCGGAAGGCCTAAACCGAGTGCAACCAAGGCGAGCAAGGGGCGCATGACATTCCTTTAACCCCCCAAAACCGGGTAAAGTTCCTTCGGACCGAGCGCGTCGCGCACGATTTAGCGGAGGAAGGCCTCGTGGAGACCACCATCGACCGTGATGATCTGTCCGGTCGTCTTGCTGAGGCGGTTGGTCACGAGGAGGAAATAGGCTTCGGCCTGGTCGGCGGGCGTGATGGGGTTCTTGGTCAAGGTGCGATCGGCGTAGAAGCGCGAGAGCTTCGTCGTCAGCGAATCGGTCGCCTCATCTTCGGTGTAAGGAATGTTGTACTTGGCGAGCGACGCGATCACGCGGTCGCGCGGGAACATCGCCGAACCCTGGACAACGGTCGCCGGGGCCACGCCATTGACGCGGACCAGCGGGGAAAGCTCCATGGCCAGCTCGCGGACGAGGTGGTTGGCGGCGGCCTTCGAGGTGTCGTAGGCGACGGAACCCTTCTTGGCGACGGCGGCGTTGGCGCTCGTGGTGAGGACGAGGTTGCCGCGGAGGCCTTGATCCTTCCAGGACTTGAAGGCTTCGTCGGCGACAAGGTAGCTGCCGGTGACGTTGAGGGCGAAGGTGAGGGCCCACTTGTCGTCCGGGATGTGCCCCGTGGTGTCGGGCGAGACGAAGATGCCGGCCGTGACGCAGATGGAGTCAAATCCGCCGTAAGCGAGCGCGACCTGGTCCAGCATCTTCCGGATGGAAGCGCGGTCCATGATGTCGCCGCCCAGACCGATGGCCGGGCCGCAATTGGAGAGACCCGTACCGGCGACGCCGATGCCGACGCCGTGCTTATCGGTGATTTCCTTGGCCGTGGCCTGCGCCGCTTCGACGTTCTTGTCGACGCAGACGATGTGGGCACCTTCCTTGACGAGGCGATGGGCGGTTTCCTTGCCGATGCCGGAACCGGCGCCGACGACGACGATCACCTGACGGGCGAGTTCCTTCTCGGCCGGCATGCGCTTGAGCTTCGCTTCTTCCAAGAGCCAGTACTCGATATCGAAGGCCTCCTGCTGGGGGAGCGAGACGTACTCATCGATGGCTTCGGCCCCGCGCATGACTTCGACGGCGCAGTTGTAGAATTCGGCGGTGACGCGGGACTCGGACTTGTCCTTGCCCCAGGCGATCATGCCGAGGCCGGGGATGAGGACGACGGTCGGATTCGCGTCGCGCATGGCCGGCGAGTTGGAACGCTTGCAGGCGTTGTAGTAGGAGGCGTAGTCCTTGCGGTACTGTTCGAGGCCGGCGGCCAGCTTGGCCTTGAGCGCGGCGACGTCTTCGGCCTGCGGATTCCAAGCCACGTAGAGCGGCTTGATCTTCGTGCGGAGGAAGTGGTCCGGGCAGGAGGTGCCGAGCTCGGCGAGGCGCGGGGCGTCGGCCGAGTTGACGAAACGGAGGATCTTGTCGTCATCCTGGATGGTGCCGACGAAACGCTTCTCCTTGGAGACTTGCCCGCGGAGCCAGGGCAGGATGGCCGCGAGGGTGGCGTGACGCTGCTCGGTTTCGAGCGTCTGGTACTTGGCGCCACCGAAGGCCTTGGCGTCGCCGCCCTTGGCCTGGTACTTGGCTTCGATGTAAGCCGCCGCCTGCTCGATCATGGCGAGGGTCAGTTCATAGCAGGCCTTGTCGTCGTCGGACCACGAGATGAAGCCGTGCTGGCCCATCATGATGGCCTTGATGTCCGGCTGGGCGCGGGAAATGTCCTGCATCGCAAGGCCGAGTTCGAAGCCCGGGCGCATCCACTTCACGTAGGCCATCTTGCCGGCGAAGATCTGCTTGGTCAGGGCCTCGCAGTTCTTGGAAGCGGCGATCGAGATGATCGCGTTCGGGTGCATGTGGTCGACATGCTTGCCGGGCAGGAAGCTGTGCAGCGGGGTGTCGATGGATGATGCCCGCGGATTCAGGTTGAACGTGGTGTGGTTGTACATCGCCACCATGTCGTCTTCCGCCTGGGACTTCAGACCCTTATCGGCGCGGGCCGCATAGACGGACTGAAGGCCGATGAGTTTGTCCTGATAGAGGGACGAGAAATTCTCGCGGAGGCTCGTGCGCAGGTCACCGCCGGAACCCTTGACCCAAAGCACCGGGGTATCCTTGCCGGTGAGGGGATCCTTCTCGACGATCTTGGAGGAGGTGTTGCCGCCTCCGGTGTTGGTGATGCGCTGATCGGCGCCCAACTTATTCGAGCGGTAGATCAGACGGGCCACCGGATCGAGCTTCGCCGCTTCGGCGTCGTTCCAGAGGTGAGAGACGTGCTTGTAGGTAGACATGATGCTAGGCAGGTAAAGGCAGGGTAGGGAGGCTTAAGCAGGTTTATGATTTCTTTAAACCATTAAACTTCACCAAGGCGTCGAGCCAATCAAGCGTGGGATTGGGTTTGTAAGTCACTACTTCAAAGGACTTTCGGACCACGCCGCGCAGGGCATCGAGGTTCTTGAGCTCTTTCATGGCGACGGCCTGCACGAGGATATTGCCGGCGGCGGTAGCCTCCACCGGGCCCGCGATGACCGTGCGGCCCGTGGCGTCGGCCGTGGCTTGGTTGAGGAGGGCGTTGCGGCAACCGCCCCCGACGATGTGCAAGGTCGCGAGCTTACGGCCCGTGAGTTTTTCGATGCCGTCCAGTTCCACGCGATAGAGCAGGGCCAGCGATTCGAGGACGCAGCGGGCGATCTCGCCGTGGGTCTGCGGCACCGGTTGCTTGGTCTCGCGGCAGAAGTCCTGGACTTTCTTCACCATGTCGCCGCGCTTGGCGAAACGGACGTCGTCGGGACGGATGAAGCTGCGCAAGGCCGGCGCCTTGAGCGCCAACTTCACGATCTCGCCATAGTCGGAAACCTCGCCGCGCTCCATCCACTCGCGGCGGCATTCCTGCAGGACCCAGAGGCCCACGAGGTTCTTGAGGAAGCGCGTCGTGCCTTCGAAGCCTACTTCGTTCGTGTACTTGGCCTCGCGGACGGTCTCATTGACCAGCGGCTTCGGGAGCTCGACGCCGAGGAGCGACCACGTGCCGGAAGACAGGTAGGCCCAATCGTCGCCCTTGGTCGCGGGCACGGCGGCGACGGCCGCCGCGGTGTCGTGCGCGCAAGTGGTGACGACTTCGGCGGACTTGAGGCCGGTTTCCTTGCTGAGATAAGGAAGGAGCTTGCCGAGCTTGGTGCCGGGAGCGGCGGGCTTGGGGAAGATGTGCTTGGGGATGCCGAGCTTCTTGAGCACCGGCCAAGCCCAGTCGCGCTTGCGGGTATCCCAAAGCTGACTGCCCGAAATGAGGGTCTCTTCGGCGCGGGCCTGGCCCGTCAGCAACCAGGTGATGTAGTCGCCGATCAGCAGGAACTTATCGGCGAACGCGAGGATTTCCGGGCGATTCTCGACGTCATCAAACAACTGGTAGAGCGTATTGATGGAGATGGAAGCGATGCCCGTGCCTTCGAAGAGCTGCTTCTGCGAGAACTTCTTCATGGCCTTGTCGAAGGACTTGAAGCTACGCTCGTCGCGATAGGTGTAGGGCAGGGAAAGCATCGGGCCATCGCCCTTGAGCAGGACGTAGTCGACGCCCCAAGAGTCGCAGGCGATCGACTTGATCGGCCCGAGCTTCGCGCCCTTGGCCAAACCGATGCGGATTTCGCGGAAGATGCGCACGATGTCCCAGCGCAGCGTGCCGTTGGCGGTGATGGCGCCGTTGGAGAAGCGGTGGATCTCCTTCATCGAGAGCTTTCCGCCCTTGAGGCTTCCGAAAATCACGCGCCCGGATTCGGCGCCGAGGTCGATGGCAAGGTAGTTGGACATGGAAATCAGTGGGGGAAGGGGGAGGGGTCAGAGCCCGAGCATTTTCTGGCGATAGTGCTCGTCGGGACGTCCGGCGATGCGCTGGCATTGCTCTGCGGTCAAGAACACCGGGCCGCCCAAGGTGGCGGCGCCGACGAAGATCTCGGCGGCTTTCTCGGACATCAGCAGGGTGCCCAGCACGGCTTTGGCGGAAGGGCCGACGGCGATGACGCCGTGATTCTGCAGCAGGATGACCTTGGGCGCGCGGCTGGTGCGGCGGACGAAGGCCTGCACCTCGCGGCGGATGGATTGGGCCAAGCCCAAACCGGGCTCGGCATAGGGCACGAACACCGATTCGACGCCGCACATCACGACCTCATCGGGGCAGGCCCGTCGTTCCGCGAACTCGCGGGCCCGCGGGGAACACAGGATCTGGTTCACGGCGATGGCATGCACGTGGCCGACGCACTGGACGCCGGGCAAGGTGAGCAGATAAGCGTGGAAGAGGGCCTCGATGGAGGGCTTCTTATCCGCTTCGGACACGCGGGAAGCGAAGAGGACACCGTCGATTTCCGCATCGGTGGCGGCGGGGGCGTCGAGGAGCGGGAGCAGACGATCGAAGCGACAGGTCGTGAGGTCGGTCGGACGAAGCGACGCCAGGTTGGACCCCGAAGCCTTGACCGCAAAGGTCTCCGCATCGAGCCGCAGGGAAGTGTTGCCTTCGCCCAAAATGGCCATGCGCAACCGGTCGCCACCCAGGTCATGGGACAGATCCAGCAAGGCTTGGATAGCGTCAGTAGACATGGCCTGAGGTGCGTCCGCCGTGGACGAACTTAGGCGGTGAGGACGTGGTCGGCCGCCATCTTGACCTTGGCCTGGACGACCGCGGCCGCATCGGCATCCGTCACCAGGAACAACGGCGACACGTCGCGGGTCACGGCGCAGGGACCACCACGACCGAGCTTGACCTTGTTCATGCAGATCAAGACCTCGTCGCTGCGACGAATGACTTCGCGTTGTTGGTGCGAGATGTCGCGCTGCGAATTCCAGAGGCCGTTTTCGTCGATGCCTTCGGCGCCGAGCAGGGCCACGTCGAAATTCCAGCGGGCGACTTCTTCCAGCGTGCGATCGCCGGCGACCATCGCATGGCGCGTGAGGAAAAGACCACCCGGAATGTAGACCTCGACGCCGGGGAGCGACGAAATCAGCTGAGCCGTCGGCAGACAGGTCGTCACAATCTGCAGGTCAGGGACGCCGGAAGCCGCAATCGCCTCGGCGGCGAAGAAGATGGTCGAACCGGAGTCGAGATAGACGGTCATGCCGGCCTTGACGCGGGATGCCGCCTTGTTGCCGATCTTGCGCTTGGCTTCGGCGTCTTCGACCTTGCGATCGTCGAGCGGCGGGAAGTTGCGGTTGAAGTCCGACAACGCGCCTCCATGGGTGCGCGTGATGCGGCGCTGGTTTTCCAATTCGGTGAGGTCACGGCGGGCAGTGGCCTCGGATACGTTGAACTGCTTGCAGATTTCGAGGACCGGCACGTAACCAACCTTGCTCAGCAACTTGGCAATGGCTTCACGACGGGCTTCAATGATGTGGCGGGCGACTTTCATGGCGAGGGAGCCGATTTACGCTCGAAAACCCTCAAGCAATCAATAACGCATTTCTACGTGGGTTCTATCCATAGGTATATTTCGCACAATATACATTATGTCTAATTAAAAAATGTTCAATGAATTAGGTCTAATATCAGCTGTTGGCGGTATTATCTTGGGGTTTATAAAGGAGTGATTAATTTAATGAATATCGGGCAAATAAGCATGAAACCCTCCTATCTGAAGCGTTTAGCGATTTTTGGCTCTATTTTGGCGCTTTCAGGTTGTGGGACGTCTTCTTCGAATCCGGCCGGTGCCCCGGCCGACGGAACGGTCAGGCTCAATGACCAGCTCTCCATCATCCAAGGGCCCGCTTCGGCGGGAGTCGAGGCACGCAAACAGCCGATTGCGATCCTTGTCCTGCACCACACCGCCTCATCCCTACCCTCCGCCCTGGAGACCCTGCAGGGTCGCACCAAAGGTCATATGGTCGGCGTGCACTACCTGGTCAGCGCCGAACAACCCAAGGCGCGCATCTTCCGGATGTGCCCCGATTCTTTGGCCGCCTATCACGCCGGCAAAAGCGCTTGGGGTAAGTTCGAAGGCCTCAACCAATCCTCGATCGGCATCGAGATCGTCAACTACGACGGCAACATCCACCCGTACCCGCAGCCGCAGGTCGAAGCCGTCCTCGCGCTGGCCCAGCACTTGGTGACGACCCACCGGATCAGCCCCGAAAACGTGGTCGCACACTCCGACATCGCGATCGGTCGCAAGATCGACCCGGGCTCCTTATTCCCGTGGGAATACTTCGCCGCCAACGGGGTCGGTGCTTGGCCCGAAGCCAAAGATGTCCAGTTGTTCCGCATCTTGCTGAAATCGAAGAAACTCACGACTCCGGAAATCCAGCAACTGCTCCGCGTCTACGGGTATCGTCTCGAAGATGATTCCGAGAAGACGCTGCGCTTGGCCCTCGAAGCCTTTCAGCGCCACTTCCGCGCGGCCAAGGTTGACGGCGTCGCGGACGACGAAACGGTCGCGATCCTGCAGGCGTTGGTGAAGAAGTACCGTCGCCCGCCCGCCCCTGCCCCAGCCAGCCGAGTTTGAACAGCCTCCCCTTACGGCCCGCGGCTTTCCGCCTAGCGCCGCAGGCGCAACTTCCGGAGCACACGTTCACCGAAGCCAATGACCAGGTCGCGTTCCGGGTATTTCCACCAGATCAATAGGCCGGCGTAGCAAGTCGCGGCGAGACCTCCCGCCAAGGCCATCGAGAGGAGCAGGTTGACCTTCGTGTTCAACCAGAGTTCCGCCGCCTTGGAGATGAATCCAAAGCCTTGGTAAGCCACGATGCCCATCACGAGGGAGCCGCCCAAAGCCTGCAGGAACGGGGTCGTCAGGTTTTCCGCCAGGAAGGATGGCGCAGTGCGCCTAAGCTCACGGCGCAGCAGGAAATACTGCACCATGGCCGAGGCGGCGTTGGCGGTGGCCAACCCTTCGATGCCATGGCCGAGGACGATCGCGGCCACCGAACCGGTGATATTAATCCCGACGGCCCAGAGGGCGACGCGGAAGGTGGCTTGGGTCTGACCGGCGACGTTCAAGGCCCGGGTTACCATCGAGATCATCGCATGGAATGGCATCGCCAAGGCGAAGAGCACCAGCACGGAGCGGGTCTTGGCGCAGTCCTCGGCGGAGAAACGCCCGAACTCGAAGAGGAGCCGGATGATCTGCTCGGAGTAAACGGCCAGGCCGATGGCGGCGCCGATGTTGATCGCCATGATCAGGCGCATGCCCCGCGCGTAGTTGCGCCCCATCGCGGCCGTATCCTTCTCCGCGAAAGCCGTCGCCATGGCCGGGAACATGACCGTGGCGACGGCCGTCGAGAACAGCCCGATCGGGAGCTCGACGATGCGGTTGGCGATGTAGTAATAAGTGAGCGTCGCGCCCTCGAGGTCGAACGCCAACGACCGCGAGATGAGGAAGTTGATCTGCAGGATGCCCGCGCCCAAGGCCGCCGGAATGAACGCCACCCGCAAGGCCTGCCAAGCGGCGGCATCCGCCCGCACGGGGGTGCTCCGCCAACCCGCCTGCCGCAGGCCCCACATCGGAATCAGGAGCTGCAAGGCACCGCCCGCCAAGGTGCCGAAACACAGCCAACGGGCCCGGCCGAGGTCGCCGTCGCCGAGATAGTACCCGAAGAAGCCCAGCCCCAAGATCATGCAGACGTTGAGGCCCGACGAAGCGATTTCCGCCAAACCGAAACGGCCGCTGAGGTTGACGGCGGAGGTGAACAGCGCCGCGACGCAGATCAGCGGCATGTAAGGCATGCACCATGCGGTGAACTCGGCGGAGTGCACGTAACGCGGATCCTTGAGGAGCAGCATCGCCATGAGCGCCAGGCCGATGCCGACGAGCGTGATGCCGAGCAACCACGGCAGGACTTTGCCGAGGACGTAATTCAGGAACGCGTGCGCGGCGGGGCGGCCATGCTTCGCTTCGATTTCCGCCAAGACCGGGACGGTGGCCGCCGTCAAAGCCCCCTCACCCAACAAGCGCCGGAAGAGGTTCGGGATCTGGAACGCGAAGAGGAAGGCCGCACCGATCGCGCTGGCGCCGAAAAACGCCGCGATGAGTTGGTCGCGGAACAGACCGAGCACACGCGAGACCATCGTCCAGGATGCCGTCTTGGCCATGTCCTGATACTGGCGCGTCTGCTCGGACATCGCTTAAGGCAGGATGGCACGCATGCCTTCTTCCAGCACCGCCCGCAACGCCGGCACGAGGTCGGTCCGCGGGACTTCCGCTTCCGAGCGGTCCGTGAGGCTCCGCACCTTGGTCACGCCCTTCGCGACTTCCTCGCCGCCGTAAACGAGCGCGTACTTCGCGCCCGCGGTTTCGGCCTGTTGGGCCAACTTGCCGAACTTGCCGTCGCGCAGGTTGTACTCGACGCGGAAACCGGCGCGCCGGAGGTTCGCGACGTCTTCCAAGGCGGCGGCGCGTGCATCGGCGCCCAGCACCATCACGAAGAAGTCGGGGCCATCCGCGTAGGCCGGGATGAGCTTCTTGGCCTCCAGGAGGTCGCGCAAGGTCACGTCGCCCATGCCGAAGCCGACCGCCGGGAGGTCCGGCCCGCCCAGCTTCTTCACCAAGGCATCGTAACGACCGCCCCCCGCCAGGGCGCGCGCTTCGCCGCCGGTCTCAAACGCCTCGAAGACGAAGCCCGTGTAATAGGCCAAGCCGCGGACGATCGTCAGGTCGATCGCGATGCATTCACCGAAGCCCATGGACTTCAGCGTCCCGAGCAGCTGATTCCACTCCTCCAGCCGTGCCGTCATCGCGGCATCACCGGCGGCGAGCTTAGCCAGCTCCTCAAGCGAACGCGTGGCCGCAAAGGCGCGCGCCGCGGTCAATGTCTTCTCGGGATCGCAAGCGGTTCCCGCCAAGGCGGCCGTCATCGCTTCGACCAAATCCTTCGGTGAACCGCGCTCGAGCTTGTCGACCACGCCCAAGACCGCCGTGGCGTTGGCTTCGGGGACGCCGACGCTCGCGAGGTAGCGGAACCAGAGTGTGCGGTCGGAAATGCGGATCCGAAAATCCTGCTGCGTCAGGCCGAAGCCCAAGAGGCAATCGGCGCACAGCGCGATGAGTTCGGCGTCGGCGGCGGGACCGGCTTCGCCGAGCAAGTCGGCGTTGAGCTGGTAGAACGCGCGGAGACGGCCCTTCTGCGGTTTTTCGTAGCGGTAGTTTTCGCCGATGGCGAACCAGCGGATGGGCTTGGCCATGCCGTTGGCGCGGGCCCCGACCATGCGGGCCAGCGAAGGCGTCATCTCCGGACGGAGGCTGACCTGCCGGCCGCCTTTGTCCTCGAAGTTGAAGAGTTGGCGGACGATTTCCTCGCCGGACTTCTCCGTGAAGAGTTCGAGCGGCTCCAAGACGGGGGATTCCCATTCGCGGAAACCATAACGACGGCAGGCTTGGCGCCAGACGTCAAAGATGTGGCCCAAGACCGCGCGGTCTTCTGGATAGAACTCCCGGAAGCCGGGTAGCGTTCGAATGTCGGACATCGCGAAGCAGGCGAACTTACTGCTGGGGCTGCTCGGGCTTCGCGTTCGTCTTCTCGACGTTGTACGACTTGAGCTTGGCCTTCAGTTCCTTGCCGGCCTTGAATTTGATGACCGCACGCTTCGGGATGACGACATCCGTCTCGGGGCGGTTCGGGTTGCGACCGATGCGGCTCTTGCGCACCTGCACCTGGAAGACACCGAAGTTACGCAGCTCGACATCGCGACCGGACAGCAACGCCTCGCTGATGGCATCCAGGGTGAGCTGGACGCTGTCGCGGATATGCTTTTGCGGATAGCCCTTTTCCGTAAAGATCTTCAGGACGATTTCCCGCTTGGTGAGGTTGTCGGACATGGAGGTGCGTAAGTGTTGATAGACAAAGGCATGGGAAACGGCCCATGGCAACACCGCACCCACAAAAAAGCTTATTCGAGGTTCTGGACCTGCTCCCGAATCCGCTCAATCTCGGTTTTAGCCTCTAAAACGGCCTGAGTTGTGGGGATTTCGGCGGCTTTGCTCCCGACCGTGTTGACTTCCCGGAGCAGTTCCTGGACGAGGAAATCGAGTTTTCGGCCACTTTTCTCGACCTTCAACTCATTGGTAAACTGCAGGATATGGCTTTTGAGTCGGACGACCTCCTCGGTGATGTCGCAGCGATCGGCGAAGAGCGCGAGTTCCTTGAGGACCCGCTCATCGGACGGATCGAGTCCCAAACCGGCTTCCTGCAGACGCTTCATCAGCGCGGTGCGATGCCGCTTGGGCGCCTCCTTCTCCCCGGCTTCCATGGCCGCGACGAAGACGGAAATTTTGCGCAAGCGCTCGGTGAGGTCAGCGACCAAGGCGCGGCCCTCGGCCTCACGCATCGCGACCAACTGATCCAAGGCCGCGGCAAAGCCGAGCGCGACCGCGGCTTCACAACTTTCCAAGGCGGGGAGCGGTGCGCGGGTCGACCGCTTGCCTTCGGCGAGCTGCCAGAGCAACCGCGCATCGGGTTCAAACGGCACGCCGGTGCGGGTCGCCAGCGCGCGGAGATCCGCCAATGCATTCAGCACCGCCGCTTCATCCCACGCGGTCGCCGCTTTCACGCCGACCTCGGCGAAGGTCACGCGCACGGTCACCTTGCCGCGGACGAGCCGCGCCCGGATCCACGGGGTGGACAGCGTTTCCAGCGACGACCATTCCTCCGGCGCGTAGCAGGAGACCTGCAGGTTCTTCTGGTTGACGGTGGCGATCTCGACGGAAAGACGGCGGTCCGGCAGGTTGATTTCCCCGCGGCCGAAACCCGTCATCGATGTGGCCGCCATGCTCAGAGCTTGATTTCCACACCCATCGCGCGAGCGGCGCTCCACACGTCCTTGTCGCCCCGACCGGAGAGGTTGATGAGGACGATGTTGGTGCGCGGTCCGTCGGCGGCGACCTTGCAGCCATGGGCGATGGCGTGGCTGGATTCCAACGCCGGAATGATGCCCTCGGTGCGCGACAAGAGCTGGAAGGCTTCGAGGCACTCCTGGTCGTTCGCATAGGCGAACTCAATCCGACCCTTGTCGTGGTAGTAAGCGTGCTCGGGGCCGACCGCGGCGTAATCCAAGCCGGCGGAAACCGAGTGCGTCCCCTCGATCTGGCCTTCGCCATCCTGCAGGATATGCGTCATGCAGCCCTGCAGGACGCCCAAGCGGCCACCCGCGAAACGCGCGGCATGCTCGCCGGTCTTGATCGCGCGGCCGCCGGCTTCGACGCCGATCAGCTGGACACCGGGTTCGTCGAGGTACTCGAAGAAAGAACCGATGGCGTTGGAGCCGCCGCCGACGCAGGCCACGACGGTGTCGGGCAAGCGGTCTTCGGCCCGGATCATCTGCTGCTTGGACTCGAGCGAGATGATGCGGTGGAAATCGCGGACCATCATCGGGTAGGGATGCGAACCATAGGCCGTGCCCAGGATGTAGTGGGTGTCGCGGACGTTGGTGACCCAATCGCGCATGGCCTCGTTGACGGCTTCCTTCAGCGTCCGCTGACCGGCTTCGACGCCGCGGACCTCGGCGCCCATGAGACGCATGCGGTAGACGTTGAGGGCTTGGCGCTCCATGTCGGTCGCACCCATGTAGATGACGCACTTCAGGCCGAAGCGGGCGCAGACCGCCGCCGTCGCGGTGCCGTGCTGACCAGCACCGGTTTCCGCGATGATGCGTTTCTTGCCCATACGCACGGCGAGCAAGGCTTGGCCGATCACGTTGTTGATCTTGTGGGCCCCCGTGTGGAGCATGTCCTCACGCTTCAGGTAAATCTTGGAGCCACCGCAGTGCTTGGTGAGCGCCTCGGCGTAGTACAGTCCCGTGGGGCGGCCGGCGTATTCCACCAGCATGTCGGCGTAGGCCTTTTGGAAGGCCGGGTCGCGCCGGGCTTCATCGTAGGCCTTGGTCAGGTCGAGCAAAGGCGTCATCAGCGTCTCCGGCACGTACATCCCGCCGAACTGGCCGAAACGGCCATGGACGTCGGGAACCTGGAAGCGAGGCTCGGTGGTCGGGATAAGGCTGGAGGCCGACATAAAGTGTCTCCCGATAAAGCGAGAAGCCATCCGAAGGGCAAGCGACAAGGACACATCGCAGGTCTTGCCCTGCCCTGCATTCCCAACCATTAGGATGGCATGCGTGGCCTGCGCCTCCTCCTGTTAACCCTCTGGGTACCACTCGCGTCCCTGAAGGCGGCCACCGCGGCCCAGTCACCCCAAGAGGTCGGCGCGGAAGAGGCCCGCGCCCAATTCACGACCACCCGCGTGATCGTGACCGGGGTCGTCGAGGGCGTCACGGAATTCCTCCCCGTTTCCTCGACGGGTCACATGATCATCAGCGACCGCCTCCTCGGCGTGGACAACGATGCGCACAAGGTGGTGCGCGGCGTGGTCGACCGCAAAGGACGGCCCGTCACCTTGGAACGGGTCGCGGATGATTACATCGTCATCATCCAATTCGGCGCCATCCTCGCGGTCCTCGTCGTCTTTTTTGCCCGGCTCCGTCAACTCGTCCTCGGACTAGTCCGACTCGATCCCGCCGCCTTGGCGCTCACCCAGTCCATCACCATCGCCTTCCTACCCGCCGCCGTCTTGGGCTACCTCTGCAAGGACTACATTCCGTTCAGCATCGAGATTGTCGCGGTGGCGCTGATCATGGGCGGTCTCATCATCTTGATCGCCGAACGCTTCCTGCCGAAACACGCAGCCAAGCCCGACGAAGTCCTCCGCCTGAGCTGGAAACAGTCGCTGACGATCGGCCTCTGCCAATGCGTCGCCCTCATCCCCGGGACCAGCCGTTCCTTGGCGACGATTTTGGGTGGCCGTTGGGCGGGCCTTTCGGCCGCCGCGGCGACCGAGTTTTCCTTCCTGGTCGGCCTGGCCATCCTTTCCGCTGCTTCGCTTTATAAAGTCTACGCCATGGGCCCGGCCCTCGCGCAGGTCTACCCCTTGGGCAGCGCCAGCCTGGGCCTGGTCATTGCGGCCGTGGCCGCCTTCCTGTCCGTTAAGTGGATGGTCGGCTTCATCCTGCGACGCGGCATGGGCCCGTTCGCTTGGTACCGTATCGCTCTTGGCGGGGCGATCTTGGTTTGGCGCGTCACCCTCTGAACCGAGCACCACGATGTATCGTCGTCTCATCGCCTGCTTCGCTTTTGCGGCGTGCGGCTTCGCCGCCGACACCGTCGAGATCGTCTCGAACGGCGAAAGCATCACCCTGCCGATACCGCGCGGCATGTACTTGGCCGACCCCGAGAGCGCCTGGGTCAAGGAATTCACGGCCAAACGGAAAACCGTGCTCGAGAAGCTCCCCGACCTTTCGCCTGAGATGCGGCAGGCAAAACTCTTGGCGACGCTCCATGGCCATGCGGACGGTACCGAACGCTACATCTTCGTCTCCGAACTCCCCCTGCTCCCAGGCGGCAAGCACCAGAGCGCCGCGTTCTTTGCCCGTGAATTCCCGAATAAGGAATCCGGCCTCTATCGCTTCGGCGACCGCTATCGGGTCTATTGGCTCGACGACAAGACGACGCTCTACGCCGTGCTGCAGTGCCGCGGACGCATCCTCCGGCTGAACTACAGCCAACCCGACGATGACCAACGGGCCACCCCCTACGCGCCAGATGCCGAACGCCTTCGGCAACTGGCGGAGGACACCGTTGCGCTGAACCCCGCGTCCACGCATGCGAGCCGGAGCGTGTTCTGGATACTACTGGCCATACTCCTCTCTTTTGCGGCGGGGACCGGTTACTTTTTTTGGCGGCGGATCCGTGCCGCGGCTGGCCCTGGGCAACCCCCTCCCCTCCCGCCCCACGGTCACCCTTGACGGACGCAATTCCCTGACGGTCATCGTTCGACCCGTCTATCGCCGTTAATCGATGGTTATTCGCAGGCCAGAACCCCCGCTTAACCCTTTGGGCAAAAGGGGTTTGACTCCCTTATTCATAGGTTATTCATAGAGGAAACCAACCCATCTGATGTTCAAGCGCTTCCCCGGGCTATTCACGCAAGCCATCGGCATCGACCTCGGTACCGCCAACACGCTCGTCTTCCTCAAGGACCGCGGCGTCGTTCTCCGCGAGCCTTCCGTCGTGGCCATCCGCTCGACCACGCGCAAGCCCATCGCCGTCGGCAATGAAGCCAAGATGATGCTTGGCCGCACCCCGGGCGACATCCAAGCCCTCCGCCCGATGAAGGACGGCGTGATCGCCGACTTCGAGATCAGCGAGCACATGCTCCGCTACTTCATCGGCAAGGTCGCCCGGAAGTCCATCTTCACCAACCTCACCGTCGTCGTCGCCGTGCCTTACGGCATCACCGCCGTCGAACGCCGTGCCGTCATGGACTCGGCCTACCGCGCCGGAGCTGATGACGTCATCACCATCCCCGAGCCGGTCGCCTCGGCCATCGGCGTCGGCCTGCCCGTCGAAGAGCCCACCGGCTCCATGATCGTCGACATCGGTGGCGGCACGACCGAAGTCGCCGTCATCTCCCTCGGTGGCATCGTCCACGCCCGCTCCATCCGCGTGGGTGGCGACGAGTTCGACCTTTCGATCATCAAGTACATCCGCTCGTCTTACAACCTGATCATCGGCGAACGCACCGCCGAAGAAATCAAGATCAAGATCGGCTCCGCCTACGCCCTCGAACAGGAGATGACCTACGAAGTGCGCGGTCGCGACGCCGTCACCGGTCTCCCCCGCTCCTTGCACCTCACCTCGCAGGAAGTCCGCGAGGCCATGGCCGACAACGTCAACCAGATCATCGAAGCCGTGAAGAGCTCGCTGGAGCGCATCCCGCCGGAACTTTCCGCCGACCTCGTCGACCGCGGCATCGTCATCGCGGGTGGCGGCGCGCTCATCCGCCGCATCGACCGCGCCATTTCGGAAGCCACGGGCCTGCCGGTGATCGTCGCCGAAGATCCGCTCTGCGCCGTCGTCAACGGCACCGGCAAAATCCTCGCCAACGCCTCCCGCTGGAGCGGCCGGGAGTAATCCCCGCGGGCTGACCCGCCATGGACAACAACCGCCAAGGAGCCAAAGCATCCTATGTCGCCCTGGTGTTCTTCATCGGGCTTTGGTTGATCCTGCCGAGCGCCGTCCGGCGCTTCAACCGCGAAGCCTTCGCCGAATTCCAAGCCCCCGCCTTGCATCTGGTCGGCAAGGGTCGCGACCTCGCGCGATACTGGGAACTCAAGAGCCGCTCCCCCGAAGAACTGGTCGCCGCCTCCCGCGACCTCGCCCGCATCAACGCCGCGCTCGAGTTGAAGCTCCATTCCCTGGACGATGCGCGCAAGGAGAACATCCGCCTCCGCGAGATGCTCCGCTACCCGCAGTCGACCGAATTCGTCACCGTCGTCGCCCGCGTCTCCATCCGCGAAACTTCCTCCTGGTGGCAGCGCATCGTCATCCGCAAAGGCCGCAGCGACGGCATCCGCCCCGGTTGCCCCGTCGTCTTCGGCGACCGCGTCATCGGCCGGGTCAGCACCGTCCACCTCACCACCAGCGAGGTGGACCTCGTCACCAGCCCCGGCTTCCGCTGCACCGCGTTCCTCGAAGGGGACGACCAATACCACGTCGTCCATGTCAGCGGTCGGGCGGGCCTTTCGTTGTCCGCACCCCGCGCCGTGGTCTCAATCATCCCGCTCGAGTATAACCCGCCCGCCGGCCAAATCGCGAAGGTCATGACCACCGGCTTGGGCGGCGTCTTCCCCTCCGGCCTCACGCTGGGCACGCTCGAAGCCGGCGTCCAGTCGACCGCCGAGAAACACATGCAGACGGGCGCGCTCACGCCGGCGAAAGAACTCAATTTCATCCAAGAAGTCTCGGTGCTGATTCCGAAGTACCCGACGGCGGGCGAAATCCTCCTCACCCCGGCGGGTAAACCGGAAGAATTTCGATGAGCCTGAGCTGGGCCTGGCTTTTTCTCCTCCTGGCGACTTTCCCTTGGTTGCTCGGCGTCGACTTGCTTTCGGACGCCATGGCCGCCTCGGGCGTCTGCCTATTCGTCTCCGGCGCCGCCATCATCGCGCCCTGCCGGCGTCTCCGACGCTGGCAAGCCGTGCTGTTCTCGGCCTGCGTCGGCTTCCTCTTCGAATCGCTGCGCCCGATCCCCGATGGCTCGCTGGCGCTCCTCCTGGTCTTCATCGCCATCTACCTGACCTCTCATCGCGACGAGATCCGGGACATGCCGAAGATGTTCGGGGCGGCCGTCGTCGTGAATGCCCTCGGGTGCTCGGCGTGGTTCATCGCCGCCGGACTCGCCCACACGGCTGATGTCCCCTTGCTCTCGCTGCACTTCCTGGGGCAGTGGTTGCTGCATCTGCTGCTGGCGACCATCCTGGCCGTCCTGCTGCTCGTACCCCTGACCTTGGTCCAGAACTTCGCCATGGATCGGGTCGGCGTCCCCCAACCCGACGAAGCCGTATGAAGGACGTCGACGGACAAAACCCTTCCGCGCCGTCGGATCCCATTTCCGCCTGGCGGCTGCGGGCGATTTTCCTGCTTTTCTCCGCCGGCTTCATCTACGTCGCGGTGGGGCTCGGCTACCGACAGCTCATCCAGAACGACGCCCTCAACGACCAATCGGAAAACCAAAGCCGGCGCGTCGTCATCCGCCCACCCTCGCGCGGCAAGATCTTCGACCGCAACGGCTATGTCCTCGTCGATAACCGCGTCCGGTGGAGCGTGAAGGCGGACCTCCTCGCGCTGCAGCCGGAGTTCCGGAAGGAGTACCTCGACCTGCTGAACAAGGAGAAAGCCCGCTTCCCCGATCGGCGCCCCGATTACGACCAACTCCAGCAGACCGCACGCCTGAACGTGCTCAACGCCTGGCTGACCAAGATCTGGTTCGTCATCGACTCGACGAACCAGAAAGCCGCGAAGGGCTCCGCCAAGGTCAAGTCGACCCCGAACTTGCATCCGGAAGAGCGCATGGTGCACCCGGACGCGCTGCGGAAGCACCTGAACGAGCGTCGCGCCCTGAAGTTCCCGCTCATCCTCGACCTGGCTTTCCCGAACTCCGGCCATGCCGTGACCCCCGAGGAAGGCAATCGCGCCGTCGCCCGCTTCATCGAGCAATTCCCGGTCCATGGCCCGATCACGCTCGAAGCCGACATGGTCCGCTCCTACCCGAACGGTAAGCTGGCCGCCCATGTCCTTGGTTACGTGCGCGACTCCGACATCCTCAAGGGACAACTCGACGACGTGGTCGAGAGCGAGTTCGTCAACTTCCAGAAACTGGGCTACACGGGCAAAAAAGGGGCGGACGGCATCGAAGCGACCTACAACGAAGTCCTCTCCGGACGCAGCGGCTGGGAACTGTGGACCAAGACCTCTTCCGGCTATAACAAGGATTTGCTGAAGTTTTCCGCCCCCATCCAAGGCGCGAACGTCGCGCTTTCGCTCGACACCAAGATCCAAAAAGCGGCCGAGGAGGCCTTGGCCAAGATCGTCGACTCGCAAGGCAAGCCCCTGCCCGCGGCCGCGGTCATGCTCGACGTCAACACGGGCGAAATCCTGGCGTTGGCGAGCCAGCCCTCCTTCGACCCCAATGAGATGGCGGACCGCGTCACCCAGATTTACTTCGATCAAGTGAACGCGGACGGGGGCTGGCTCAACCGCGCGACCCAGGGGCTTTACGCCCCGGGCTCCACGTTCAAGTTGATCACCGCCACGGCCGGCTTGCGGGCCAACAAGATCGACTGGGACGACATCCTGGACTGCGGTCCCAGTTATATGGTCGGTGGGCGCGCCTTCCCCGAACACGATCCGGTGGGCTACGGGCAGGTCGACCTGGAGAAGATGCTCGCCGTTTCGTGCAACGTCTGGAACTACCAAGTCGGCCTCCGGACCGGCCCCGAAAGCCTCGCGAAGGAAGCCCGCCGTTTCGGCTTGGATGCCCCGCTGTTGCGCAAGCCGTCGGAGCACGACAACCATTCGACCACCGAGCTACCGAATCCCGCCACCCGCATGGTCATCCCCGATCGGGCCTACAAACAGCGGGTCGCGGGGGAACCTTGGACGGATGGCGACACCGCCAACACGTCGATCGGCCAAGGCTATCTGCTCACCACGCCGCTCCACATGGCGTGCCTGATCGCTTCCATCGCCCGCGGGGAGACGCGCACCACCCCGAGCATCATCCACGACCCGGGTCGCGACGGCCGCCATGCCGGCGCGGAGCCGATCGGCCTGACGACCCCGCAGCTCAACGCCCTCCGCGAAGGCATGGTGCGCTGCGTGGAAGAAGGCACCGCCAAGATCGTGCGCATTCCGGGGCTCCCCTATGCCGCCAAGACGGGGACTTCGGAATACTTCAAGAAAGGCGAGAAAGCCCACCTCGCCTGGATCGTCGGTTACGCCCCGGCGGACAATCCCGTGGTCGCCTTCTGCGTGCTCGTGGAGGGACAGCTCGACACCAGCACCTGGGGCGGCAAGACGGCGGGACCGGTCGCCCGCGACATGATTCTCTCCTGGCGGTCGGCGGCCGACGAAAAATAAATCCTAGCGGATGTAAACCTGCGCCCCGACCGGCACCCGGTCGAAGAGCGCGATCGCATCGGCATCGGCCAGCAGCACGCAACCGTGGCTATTGGGCGTCCCGAGCCGGGCGTGCTGATTCGTGCCATGGATGTAGACGTAGCGTTGCTTGGTGTCGACGACCCGCCCGGCCGCATCGGTGCCGGCGTTATGGCCGGGCTCCAGGCCAGCCAACCAAAGGATGCGCGAAGTGATGAGGTTGTCCTCCGCGGACGGCCAATCGGCCCAGAGTTTCCCCGTGGCCTGCCGGGCCTTGAAGACCATGCCGCTGGGCGCGCCTGCGCCGATCTTCTCGGAGACCTCATGCAAGCCCGTGGGGGTCTGGTGCGAATCCTGGACGCAACCCCGGCCGGCCCGGGCTGTGCTGATGGTGTAGGCATCGCACCCGCCACCATGAAAATGCCAGAGTTTTTGCTGGTCAACCGACACCAGAAGGCAATGTTCCGACATGGATACACCCAACGCCTGAAGGCGTTCGGCGAACTCCTTTTTCAAAACCAAGGATAACTCAGAACATGGCATATCGAATTGGCATCGTGGGCGTGACCGGCGCGGTCGGTCAAGAACTGCTGGCGTTGATGGCCAAGCGAAAGTTCCCGGTAGCGGAGCTCCGCCCCCTCGCCTCGGCCCGTTCGGCCGGGTCCAAGGTCAGCTATGGCGGCCGCGACTGGACCGTCCAGGAAGCCCAGCCAGAGGCCTTTGCAGGCCTGGATTTCGTCGTCTTCAGCGCCGGCGGCTCGGTTTCCGTCGCCCTGGCCCACGAGGCGGTCAAACGCGGGGTCATCGTCATCGACAACAGTTCGGCCTTCCGCATGGACCCGACGGTCCCCCTGGTGGTCCCCGAGATCAATGCCCATGCCCTGGATAACCACCAAGGCATCATCGCGAACCCGAATTGCTCCACCGCCATCGCCTTGATGGGCCTCTTCCCCCTGCACCAGGCGTTCGGGCTGAAGCGCTTCTTCGCCTCGACCTACCAAGCGGTCTCCGGCACCGGCGCCGAAGCCATGCGTGAACTCGACACGCAGGTGCGCGCTTGGGCCAAAGGCGAGGCGTCCCCGCCCAAGGTCTACCCGCACACCATCGCCTTCAACCTCATCCCGCAGGTCGACTCCTTCCTGGAAGACGGCTACACCAAGGAAGAGATGAAGATGCTGCACGAAGGCCGCAAGATCATGGGCCTGCCCGACCTCAAGGTCACGACGACCTGCGTCCGCGTCCCGGTCTTCCGCGCCCACTCGATCGCCATCAGCGCCGAGTTCGAGCGCCCCGTGGACCTCGCCGTCGCCCGCGCGGCGATCGCGGCCTTCCCCGGCGCCGAAGTCTGCGATGAACCCGCGAAGAAGGTTTACCCGATGCCGCTGGATTACGCCGGCAAGGAAAAGTGCGGCGTCGGTCGCCTGCGCAAGGACACGCTCTTCGAGAACGGCCTCTCACTGTGGGTGAGCGGCGACCAGCTCTGGAAAGGGGCGGCCCTCAACGCCATCCAGATCGCCGAAGCCCTCCACGCCCGCGGCCGTCTGGCCCGCCGCTGATCCATGGCTCGGTCCAATGATCGAGCGCCCCGCCACGCGGACCTCCATAAGCCGATTCGGCTGTTGGATGAAGCGGACATCCCGGCCCTGCTCGCGCAGCACAAGGACCCGCTGATCCTCGTCCTCGACGGCGTGCAGGACCCCCACAACCTCGGGGCTTGTCTCCGCACCGCCGATTGCGCCGGGTGCGCGTTCGTGGTCACGACCCGCAAGAATTCCTCGCCGGTCAACGACACCGTCCGCAAGGTCGCCGTCGGCGCGGCCGAGCACATGCCCATCGTCCAGGCCAACAACCTGCGCAACGCCTTGGTGAAACTCAAGGATGGCGGCGTGTGGATCGCCGGGACGAGCGACCACAAGACGAGTCAATCCCTCTACTCCGCCAAACTGACCGGCCCGCTGGCGATCGTCATGGGTGCCGAGGGCGACGGGATCCGCCACCTGACGGCGGAAACCTGCGATTTCTTGGTGCGGATTCCGATGCTGGGTGCCGTGCCGTGCCTCAACGTGTCCGTCTCCGCGGGCGTCTGCCTGTTCGAGGCCGTTCGGCAACGCGGTCACCGCTAAGGGCTATTTATCCTTTACCCTCGGCAGGCAAAGCCCTTTGCTGGCAGGCGTTCAAGGGCCAGATAGCTCAATGGTAGAGCAGTTGACTTTTAATCAATTGGTTCCGGGTTCGAGTCCCGGTCTGGCCACTTTGAACAGCCCTTTACGGTCGGCGGCCTTGGCCTGTTTTCGTGCTTGAAAAAGTCCCGCCGCTCCGCACTCATTCACCTTCCGCTGTCTGGCTGGATAGCTCAATGGTAGAGCAGTTGACTCTTAATCAATTGGTTCGGGGTTCAAGTCCCCGTCCAGCCACCAGCGGATCTTAATTTCCGGCCCCCGCCCTTCTTGCGAAGGTAGCGGATGGCCATGTAGGCGGAATGGCAGGCCCGACAGTAGCTGTGGTAAGCCTTCGAGGCTTTGATCCAATGGAAATGCCCCAGCGGGAAAGCCTGCTCGCATTGGGCGCAGGTGCGCAGCCGGACGAGGTTGGACTTCCGCCGTTCCCGCTCTTTGGCGAGGAAGATCAGGCTCAGACAATCCGTGCAGAACGGATGGCCTTCGCCGTCTTGCCCGACGGGATAAAAACTCAGGGTCGATTTGGTTTGGCGGCAACGGCCGCACGTCTTGTTCGCGGTATTTTTCATGACGCCATCGATATGAAAAAGTCGCGCTACCCCCTGCAACGGTGGGCCCCTAGGGTTGATGACCTATTAAATATATCAGTTTCACTCCACGGTCACCGACTTCGCGAGGTTGCGTGGTTGGTCGATCGAACACCCGCGCAGACGCGCCACATGATACGCCAAGAGCTGCAAAGCCACGGTCGCCGGAATCGTCGCCACCAAGGGATCGCAGTCCGGAATGACGATCCGGTCATCCGCCAGGTCGGCACCCACCTGACCGGCCGAGACGACCGCGATGATCCGCGCACCCCGCGCTTTGCATTCTTCCGCATTGCCCCAAACTTTATCCAACTGCGGCGAGCGGTTCGCCAAGACGATGACCGGGGTACCGGGCGTGAGCAAGGCGATGGGGCCATGCTTCATCTCCGCCGCATGGTAGCCCTCCGCGTGGACGTAGGAGATTTCCTTGAGCTTCAAGGCGCCTTCCAACGCCACGGGGTGCATCGGACCTCGGCCCAAGAAGAAGGCATGCTCCGCGGCGGCCATCCGCCCGGCCACCGCCGCGATGGCGTCAGCCTGCGCCAAGACCTGTTCGATGAGTTCCGGTAGTCGCGCGAGTTCCGCGGCGAGCGCCCGGCCACGCTCCAAGGAGAGGCGCCGCCCCCGCCCCAACCGCAAGGCCATGAGCAAGAGCACCGCGACTTGTCCGGTGAAGGCTTTCGTCGAGGCCACGGAGATCTCGGGGCCGGCGTGGATGAAGACGCCTTGGCCCGTCTCCCGCGCGATCGTCGAACCGACCACGTTGACGACGCCCAAGACCAAGGCGCCCTTGACCTTGGCTTCGCGGACCGCGGCCAAGGTGTCGGCGGTTTCGCCCGACTGCGAGATGGCCAAGACGAGGTCCCGGCTCCCGACCAAGGGATTTCGGTAACGGAACTCGGCCGCCGGTTGCACCTCCGCGTTGAGGTCCGCCCAATCCTCGAAGGCGAACTCCCCGACCTGCCCGGCATGCAAGGAGGTTCCACACCCGACCAGGATGATGCGCTGGATTTCGGCGAGGTCGAGCGCGGAGGTCGCCATGCCGGCCAAGACCGCGGTGCCATGCTCGGCCTCGAGGCGCCCCCGCAGGGCATTCCGGACGGATTCCGGCTGCTCGTGGATTTCCTTGAGCATGAAGTGTTCGTAGCCGCCCTTCTCGACCGCACCGGGATCCAAGCCGAGTTCCGCCACCTCGCGTTCGCGAACCACATCGTGGCGGTCGCGGATGTCGACGCGGTCGGCCGTGACGACCGCGATATCCCCATCGTCCAGATAAATGACGCGGCGGGTATGCGCGACCAAGGCCGCGGCATCCGAGGCGACGAGGGTCTCGCCTTCGCCCAAACCCAGGACCAAGGGACTCCCCTTGCGGGCCACGACCATGACGCCGGGTTCATCGACGGCCAGCACGGCGATACCGTAGGCACCTTCGACTTGCGCCAAGGCCTGCCCCACGGCTTTGCGCAGGTCGCCTTGATAATGCTCCCCAACCAAACGGGCCAAGGCCTCGGTGTCGGTTTCCGAGACGAAGGCATGCCCCTTGGCCTCCAAACGGGCGCGGATCGCCCGGTAGTTCTCGATGATGCCGTTGTGGACCAAGCAAAGGCGCCGATCGCCGGAAAAATGCGGGTGGGCGTTCGGCTCGGTCGGTGCCCCATGCGTCGCCCAGCGGGTATGCGCGATACCGACCTGCGCCGCCAGCACGGGTGTGCCCGCGAGCTCGGCCTGCACTTTCTCGGTCAGGCGCATCACCTTCCCGACGGCGCGGACGGAGGTCAGTTGACCGCCGGACTCCTGCAACGCCAAGCCGGCGGAGTCGTAGCCACGATACTCCAGACGGCGCAAACCACCGAGCAAAACGGGCGCCGCCGCCTGGTGACCGACATAACCGATGATGCCGCACATGTCAGACGAGGTCGCGGTCGACCACCGCCGCCGGGCGCGTGGTTTGACCCGGCCAGATTTTCCGTCCGGGGTAGATCGCGGTATGGATCCCCGTGTGCACGCCGTCTCCGATGATGGCCCCGAACTTGCGTCGGCCGGTGTCGATGAGTTCCCCCTCGACCATCGTGCGATGGGCTTTGCCGTCGTGGCGCAGGTTCGAGATGATCGTGCCCGCGCCGAAGTTGACCTTCTCGCCCAAGACGGAATCGCCGACGTAGGCGAGATGACCGACGTTGGTCTTGTCGAGGAGGAGCGAATTCTTGAGCTCCACGGCCTGTCCGACGTGGCAGCCGTCACCGACGGAAGTGGCCCCACGGATGTAACAGTTGGGTCCGACTTTACAGCCGGCGCCGATGACGACGTCGCCTTCGATCACAACCCCCGGCAGGATCCGCGTGCCCAGGCCGACGGAGAGCCGTCCGTCGACATAAAGCGAGGCATGGCAGTCGCCTTGGTTCCGCCAATCGGTCCGCGCCTTGAGGGCCCGTTCGTTGGCGACCAAGAGATCCCACGCGAAGCGAATGAGGAAGCTGCCGGACGCACGGCACGCCGGACCGGTGGCGCCCGGACGCAGCATCAGTTCCGACCCATGGACATCGACCAAGGCCGCCGCCTGCGGAGCGGCCATGAACGCGGCCACGTCGGCCGGCTCCAACCACGCGTGTGGATAGACTTCGATCACGGCCCCCTTAGGCCAGTCGCCGACCAAGGCCAGCCGCTGGTGTTCCGCCAACGGGATATTGCCGATCCGAAAAGCCTCCAAGGCCCGGGTAGCCGTCAAGGGCTGGCAACCCACCGCCGGCGTGGCCGGCAAGAATCGGAAGGGTCGCATGGCTTCAAGCGAGGTCGAGTTCGACGGCCTCGCGGAAGCGTCGGGCCCAAGCGGTGACGGCCGCTTCGTCCCGGTGCTCCACCAGAATCCGGATCTTGTTCTCGGTCCCCGAGTAACGGATCAGGTGGCGGCCGTGGACGCCGAAGCTGGCATCCGCTTCCTGCACGGCGGCCTGCAGACGCGCCAGCGTCGCCAGCGGTGGCTTCGCCTTGATCCGCAGGTTCTCCAAGGATTGCGGGTATTCCTGCATGGCCGCGGCCAAATCGGACATACGGGCGCCCTTCCGCTTCATGATGCGCAGCACCTGCAAGGCGCTGAGGATACCGTCGCCCGTCGTCGCGTGATCGGCGAAGATGAGGTGGCCGGAGTTTTCGCCGCCGAAGGAATACCCGCCGCGGCGCAGGGCTTCGATCACATGGCGGTCGCCCACCGGCGTGGTCAGGACCGTGACCCCGGCCTGGCCCATAGCTTCATGCAGACCCAGGTTGCTCATGACCGTGCAGGCCATGGTCGACCCTTTCAGGCTGCCTTCCGCCTGCATCGCCAAGGCGCAGAGGGTCAGCACCCGATCGCCCGCCACCGTGGCCCCCGTCTCGTCGGTGAAAATGACCCGGTCCGCATCGCCGTCGAACGAGATGCCGAGGTCGGCGCCTTGCTCGCGGACCGCCTGGGCGGCGTGTTCCGGATGCAGCGCGCCCACGCCCGCGTTGATGTTCAAGCCGTCGGGCTCGACGCCGAGCTTCGTGACCGTCGCGCCGAGTTCCTTGAAGATCAGCGGAGCGAGGAGGTACGCCGCGCCGTGCCCGCAATCGACGACCAGCTTCAGGCCGCTGAGATCCGTCGGCCCGAGGCTCTGCTTGGCATACTCGATGTAGCGTCCGCGCGCATCATCGATCCGGTAGGCCTTCCCGATCTTATCCGGACTGACCGACATGGGTTTGGCTTCGGACAGAATCGCGCGCTCCACCGCGGCTTCGAGTTCGTCGGACAACTTGTGGCCATCCGGGCCGAAGATCTTCAGCCCGTTGTCTTCATAAGGGTTATGTGAAGCCGTCAGCATGATGCCCGCGCCGCAACCCATCGACTTCGTGAGGTGCGCCACGGCAGGCGTCGGGATCGGCCCCACGAGGAACACATCCATGCCGCTGGCCACCAAACCGCTCGTCAACGCCGTCTCCAACATGTACCCGGAGATGCGCGTGTCTTTCCCGATGATCACGCGGTTGTGGTTGGCGCCCGATGATTTGAGCACCCGGGAAATGGCCTGCCCCGTTTTCATGGCGATTTCCGCGGTGATGGGGTATTCGTTTGCTTTCCCTCGTATACCATCCGTGCCGAAGAGTTTGGTAGCCATAGGGAAATTCCATCATTTTAGCCCTACAACGCAAGTTAAATGAACGATAACCATCCTTTATGACAGTTATGATTGAATTAGTCATAAATATTACCATCGAAATGGAACCAGGTCTCTTTCCTCCTATCATACCTAAAACATAGGAGCGTTTATCGTCCCTTTGCTCATATCCCATGTCTTCCCGTCTCCCTTCCACCCTGCTTCTCTTCGGCGCCATTCAAAGTTTGGCCGCGACCTTCACGATTCCAGCTCCAAGCCAACCCAAGGCCAATCAGGTGGTGGAAGTCTCCGATGCCTCGCTCGATCGCTCGCTCAGCTACGTCATCGCGACGCAGACCACGCAAGGCGTGAACCTTCTGCCGGCCCAGTGGGATGGCAAAAAGGAGAAGCTGAGCTTCATCCTGCCCTACCAAGACACCGGCAAGGCGTTCACGGGCTTTGCGACCATCGGCAAACCCAAGTTACCCATCGAAGTCCAAGCCTTGCGCGGCAAGGACGCCATCGAAGTGTCGGAAGTCGGCGAAGCGTCCCGCCCCATCTTCAAATACCAGGATTCGGAGATACTCCCCGCGGGCGTGAAGGAACTCTACCGCCGCGGCGGATTCATCCACCCAATCTACACGCCGGAGCAGACGTTGGTCTCCGACAGTTTCCCCACCGACCACCTGCACCACCACGGCATCTGGATGGCGTGGTCGAAAACGTCTTTCCAAGGCCGTAAGCCCGATTTCTGGAACGTCCACGAGAACACCGGCCGGGTCGCCGCGCTGGGCGTCGACCGCGTCTGGTCCGGACCCGTCGAAGGCGGCTTCACCGCCAAACTGCGCAGCCTCGACACCGGCGTCCAACCCGCCGTGCCGGTGCTCGACGAAGCCTGGACGGTCCGCTGCTATGCCGGCGGTCCGCAGGCCCGGGCCAACGTCTTCGACGTCGAGACGACCCAAAAGAACATCGCCACCGACCCCTTGGAACTGACGAAGCATATCTACGGCGGGCTGGGGTTCCGGGGCCGCGCGGACTGGGATGCGAAGGCGAAGCTGCGCTTCCTGACGTCGGAAGGCCTCACGGACCGCAAGAAAGGCGACGGCCAGCGTGCCCGCTGGTTCTACTTCGGCGGACCCGCCGACGGCAAGACCGTGGGCGTGGCCATCCTGTGCCACCCGGACAACCTCAACGCCCCGCAAGCGACGCGCTTCAACCCGACCATGCCGTTCGTGGCCTACACCCCTGCGCATGCGGGCAACACCCGCATCGCGCCCGGCGAGAGCTTCACCCAGAAGTTCCGCTTCGTCGTCTTCACGGGCGAGCCCGACCCACTCTTACTGGAATCCTATTGGCAAGGTTTTGCGGGTCCAGCGAGCGTCACCGTGAAATAGGTTGATTCACGGATTGAGGTCACTGCACCAGCCAACATAACTTCCTTCATGAGTCCCACCCCGCTCACCCTCGCGCTGCTCTCCCTGTCGGTGAGCGTGCTCGCCACGGAGAGCGCGGAGGTGGACTTCAATCGCGAGGTCCGCCCGATCCTGTCCGACCGATGCTACGGTTGCCATGGACCGGATGGCGACAAGGGGCGCAAGGCGGGCCTCCGCTTGGATGAGTTCGCGGGCGCCACCAAGAAACTGAAGAGCGGGGATACCGCCATCGTCCCGGGTAACCTCGCGCAGAGCGCCCTCATCGCCCGCATCAACGCGACGGATGAGGATGAAATCATGCCGCCGCCCGAGCTGCACCGGCCGCTGAGCGCCGCCGAGAAGGACATCCTGACCCGCTGGATCAAACAAGGGGCCAAGTACGCCCCGCACTGGGCCTTCGTCTCCCCGGAAGCCCATCCGCTCCCCAAGGTCGCCAACGCAGCCTGGCCCAAGGACCCGCTCGATCACTTCATCGCCGCCAAGGCCGCCCAAGTCGGCTTGCAGCCCGCCGCGCCTGCCGACCGCGTGACGCTGCTTCGACGGGCCTCCTTGGCGCTGACCGGCCTTCCGCCGACGCCGGCCGAAGTCGATGCGTTCCTCGCCGATAAATCGCCGAACGCCTACGAGAAACGCGTCGACGCCCTGCTCGCCTCGCCGCGCTTCGGCGAACACCTCGCCGTCAGCTGGCTCGACCTCTCCCGCTACGCCGACACCTGGGGTTACACCGGCGACAAGGAGATGTTCGCCTGGCCATGGCGCGACTGGGTCCTGCAAGCCTTCAACGAAAACAAACCTTACGACCAGTTCCTGACCGAACAGTTGGCCGGCGACCTGCTGCCCAATCCGACCCAAGCGCAACGCGTCGCCACGGCCTACAACCGCCTGCACCGCATGACGTTCGAAGGCGGCTCCATCGCCGAAGAGTTCCGTCAAGATGGCATCAACGACCGCGTCAGCACGGCCAGCTATGGGTTCATGGGCCTGACGATGGAGTGCGCCCGCTGTCACGACCACAAGTACGACCCCATCTCCCAAAAGGATTTCTTCGCGATGGCCGCCCTGTTCGGCGATCAAAACGAGAACGGTCTGCTCTCCTATCACGGCGAAGTGCCGCCACCGTTCATGCGCCTGTTCAAATCCGACGCCGAACGCACCAAGGAACAGCAGCTGAAGGCCGCCGTCGTCGCCGCGGAGCAAGCCCTCGCCGCCCTCCCGGCTCCGACGGTCGCCCACCTCGGCCCGACCGCCGCGCCCGCCCCCACCGTCCACCTGCCGTTGGACGGCCTCACCAAGACGGGTGCCGATAACGCCATCGCGGACGGCAAGCCCGCGAAGTTCGAGCGGCGGAGTTCACCCGAAGACCTGCAACTGGTCCCCGGGGTGAAGGGTCAAGGGGTCAAGTTCGACGGCGATGCCGGTTTCATCCTTCCGGACTTCCGCCGGCTGGGCCGCTTCGAGCCTTTCACTTTTTCCGCTTTCATCCGCTTAGGGGAGAAAAACGCCCGCGCCACGATCCTGCATTCCACCGGCTTCTACACGGGTGACGGTGATGCGACCGGCGTGGAACTGCTTTACGCCGACGGCAAGCTGCGTTGGAGCATGATCCACCTTTGGCCCAACAGCGCGGCGTCCATCGTCACCACCGCCGAATTGCCGCTGAACGCCTGGCACCGCCTGACGGCGACCTACGATGGTTCCTCCAAGGCCGAAGGCCTGCGTCTCTACCTCGATGGCCGCGCCCTCGCCACCACCGTCGTGCGGGACACCCTCAACGCCAAGCCGCGCGACAACGCCCTGGAAATCGGTTCGCGGTCACGCGATGCCGGTTTCCGCAACGGTTCGCTCGACGAAGTGCAGCTGTGGCACCACGCCCTCACCGCCGTCGAAGTCGCCAGCCTGCATGGCCTCGACCCGACGGCCTTGCCCATGGCGGATCGACAAGCGCACCTCCGGGCGCGTTCGGATGCGGTCCACCAAGCGGCGAACAAAGCGCTGCAACAGGCCCGGCGCGAGCTGGCCGCGCACCAAGAATCCGCGCCCGCCTTCTTCACGATGGAGCACTCCGCCCTGGCGCCCAAGGCCTACGTCTTGACCCGCGGGGAATACGACAAGCCCGACCTCACGAAGCCGTGCGCGCCGGGCGTGCCCACGAGCGTCTTCCCGTGGGACGAAAAGCAGCCGCGCAATCGCCTCGGCCTCGCCCGCTGGCTGACCGACCCGCGCAATCCGTTGACCGCCCGCGTCGCGGTCAACCGCCTCTGGGCCCATTTGTTCGGCAACGGCCTCGTCGCCTCGAGCGAGAACTTCGGACTGCAAGGCGACCAACCGACGCACCCGGAAATGCTCGATACGCTGGCCGTGGACTTCGTGCGCAGCGGCTGGGACCAGAAGGCGCTGCTCCGTCGACTGGTGCTGAGCGCCACGTTCCAACAAGCGTCGACGCCCACGGCCGCGGCCCGTGAAAAAGACCCGTCCAATAAGTGGCTCGCGCGCGGCCCCATCCTGCGCCTGACGGCCGAGATGGTCCGCGACCAAGCCCTCTTGGCCTCCGGCAAACTCGTCGAAAAAGTCGGCGGCGCCAGCGTGCAGGAAAGCGCGCACCGCCGGAGCGTCTACACCTACCGCAAGCGCACCGCTCCGCCGGACAACATGCTGATCTTCGATGCCGGCTCCCGCGAGGTCTGCCAGCCCAAGCGCCTCAACACCAACACACCGCTGCAGGCGTTGGTGCTGCTGAACAACCCGGGCTTCGTGGAGTCCGCCAGCCAGATCGCCTTGCGCGTCAGCCAGGAAGCCACTGACCCCCAGGCGCAAATCACCTTGGCGTTCCGCCATATCTGCACCCGCTCGCCGCGCCTGACGGAACTCAACGCCCTGACGGAACTTTACGCCCAGCAAAAAGCGCAGGCTCCGCAAGTCGCTCCGGCCCCACCGGCCGTTCCTGAAGCCAAGCCCGACCCCAAGGCCAAGGGCAAGCGCGTCGTCGCCCCGACCAAACCGGCCACCCTCGCGAGCGACCCGGCCTTGGCCGCGCTCACCCTCGTCTGTTCCACCATTTTGGCGAGCGACGCCGCCGTCACCTCCCGCTGATCCCATGAGCCATCCCCTGCCCAGCTACGACGGTCTCATGCAACACACGCGCCGACACTTCCTCGGCGCCTCCGCCCTCGGTTTGGGGGCGCTCGCGATGCGTGGCATCCTCGGCGAGGCCCACGCGGCCCCCTTGCCCAGCGGCACGCACTTCCCGGCCAAGGCCAAGCGCGTCATCTACCTCTTCCAGGCGGGCGGCCCTTCGCAGTTCGAAACCCTCGACCCCAAGCCCTTGCTGCGTGAACGCAACCTTCAGCCGCTTCCCGATTCGGTTCGTCAAGGGCAACGCCTGACGGGCATGAGCGGCTATCAAGCCTCGCTCCCGCTCGCCGGCGCGTTCACCAACTTCAAGAAATACGGCAAGTCCGGCGTCGAATACAGCGACCTCCTGACGCACACCGGCGAAGTCGCCGACGACCTCTGCGTCATCCGCTCGATGCACACCGAGGCGATCAACCACGACCCGGCCATCACGTTCTTCTGCTCGGGCAATCAGGTCGCGGGACGCCCCTCCATGGGCGCTTGGGCTTCCTACGGCCTGGGTAGCATGAACGAGAATCTGCCGGCTTTCATCGTCATGGTCTCGCAGGATGCGACCAAGGACCAGCCGCTCTACTCCCGCCTCTGGGGCTCCGGCTTCCTACCGTCCGAACACCAAGGCGTCCAGTTCAAGGCCGGCAAGGAGCCCGTCCTTTACCTGACGAATCCGGAAGGCGTTTCTCCGCACGCCCGGCGCAGCATGCTCGATACGCTCGGCAAGCTCAACGCCGACC
>DBCN01000140.1:0-289 GCA_002293065.1 Opitutia bacterium UBA957 | reverse complement strand
CCGCATGCAGACGAGCGTGCCCGAAGTCGCCGATCTTTCGAAGGAATCGCCCGCGACCCTCGCGATGTACGGCGAGAGCGTGAAGACCCCCGGATCCTTCGCCGCCAACTGCCTGCAGGCGCGCCGCCTGATCGAGAAAGGCGTGCGGTTCGTCCAACTCTTCCACCAAGGCTGGGACCAACACGGCGGCCTGCCGGGCGGGATCACCCGGCAGTGCAGGCAGACCGACCAAGCCTCGGCGGCGCTGATCAAAGACCTGAAGCAACGCGGCCTGCTCGAGGATACGCTC
>DBCN01000029.1 GCA_002293065.1 Opitutia bacterium UBA957 | reverse complement strand
GCCGATTTGCACCTTTGCACCTTTGCACTGCATCTACCCCATCCCCTATCCCCCATCCCCACAACCCTCATCGGGCTACTGCCCGCGCTCCCAAACTTCGAAAGTATATTTCAACCCATCGACTTCGCCGTCCTTCGACCAGGCAAGTTTCGTGAAGTGCCGATGCCAATCCGCGGGGAAGAAGCGGTCGCCGGGGAAGTCGCGGTGGATGCGCGTGATGAAAAGTTTGGAGCAGAGCGGCAAGCCTTCCGCATAGATGCGTTCGCCGCCCGTGATCCAGGTCGGACCCGTCCACGGCAGCGTCTCCGCCAAGGCCACCGCGGCCGGCAGGTCGGCGGTCCGTTCCGCCCCGGGGAACACCTTGGCCGGGTCGCGGGAAACGACCACCGTCCCCCGCCCCTCCAAAGCCTTACCGAGCTCGGCATAGCAGGCCGGGCCCTCGATCATGACCCCACCCGCGGTTTGGTCCAAAAACCACGCCAGGTCCTCTGGAATATGCCACGGAAGGCGCCCTTCTCGCCCGATTACGCCGTTTTGGGCGACGGCGACGATGCACTGGATGGGCTTGGCCACGCCGCAGGGTTGAGCGGAAATCGGGCCTGTGCAAGCGCAAGGGCGCATCCCTCGACTGATTGACAGCGGCCAAAGGGCTTACCAAGGTGGCGGGATGATTACCTGGCTCCAAAGCGCCACCTCCAAGCATCACCGCCTGATCTTCAGCGTCCTGCTGGTCGTGGTCGTCGGCTCCTTCGTGTTCTACGGCTATGGCAACAATGGTGCGACGGATACGAATACCCGGATGTACCTCGGGTATGACCTGAACAACGCCAAGCTCCAGACGCGCTACCGCGACTCCCTCGCCTTCGCGAGCTTCACGGGGCAGCGCAATGAAGGCCGTTCGTTCTTCCAGTTCGTCGCCGAACTCAGCCTCGCCGACTCGCTCCACATCCCGAACCCATCCGACAGCGAAGTCCGCAAGCTCGCCCTGCTCGCGACCGCCGGCGCCGACGGCAAGGAGAACCTCGATAACCTGAATAAGTTCGTCGACTACGCCACCAAGGCGCTCAACGCCTCCGACGCCGAGACCCGCGCGCGTTTCGAAGCTTACCTGCAAGACGCCTGGCGCGTGAACAAGTCCGTCGCCCTGCTCTCCGGCCCCGGCCACGCCACCACCGCCCAGATCAAACGCCTCATCCAACGCGAAAAGACGCTCTGGACGGTCGACGCCGCCACTTTCTCGAATGCCGGCTTCAAGGCCACCGTCGCGGACGACGAAGCCAAGGCCAAGGCCGCCTTCGAAGCCAACAAGGAAGCTTACCGCCTCCCCGCCAAGGTCGAGGTCACCGTGGTATCCTTCACCAAGACCGAACCCGACACTTCCACGATCACCGATGATGAAATCGTGACCGAAGGCTACAACGTGGCCGAGAAGTTCAAGTTCGAGCCCGGCAAGATCAAGGAACAGTCCCTCGCCCGTCGTGCCGATATCGAGAAAATCATCCGCGCCGACCGCGCCCTCCGCAACCTCGCCGGCAAGATCGGCGAAGAGTTGGGCGACAAGTTCCCGACCGAATCCCACAAGGCCGATTCGAAGGCCTTCACCGAATGGCTCAAGGCCCAGGGCGCCAAACTCACGACCCTCGCCGCTTACGAAGTGAACAACCCTCCGATCGACGCCAAGGTCCCCGCCGAAGCCCTCCGCCTCGCCGGCGAGTTGACCGAAACGGAATGGCGCACCGACATGTTCCGCGCCGAGGACGCCGCCATCTTCGTGCTGCTCAACAAGCGTATCGAATCACGCCTCCCCGCCTTCGAAGAAGTCAAGGCCCTCGCCCTCTCCAACTGGCGCAGCAACGAGCGCGCCCGCCTCCAGGCGGAAGAGCTCTCCCGCATCACCAAGCGGCTCCAGGAAGACGCGGCCGCCGGCAAGTCGTTCACCGAAAGCGCCAAGGCCCTAGGCCTGACGACCTCCACGCCCGCCCCCTTCACCGTCGTGACGACCCCCGAGACCCTCGCGGGCATCAACGAAAGCACCGGCCAAGTCCTCGAAGTCGCCGGCGTCGGCAAGATCACCACGGGCATCCGCACCGGCAACGGTGACACCGTCTTCCTCCGCGCCGCCAAGGCCGAAAAGCCGAAGGACGACGCCACCGAAGCCGAGGTCAAACAACTCGTCGCCCGCTTCACCCAGCGCAACGCCTACTTCACCGCCCAGGGCCTCGTGCAGGACCTGACGGAAGTGCCGGAAGAGAAGAAGTAAGCGTCGGAAGTCGGAGACTTCCGACGAGGGGACAAGGTGACATGGTGACATGGGGTTGTGTGGCGGCTTCGCCGCCTACTCATATTTTGCATCAAGGTAGGGACAGCTCCACGTGCTGTCCTTCTTCTTTTGGTAGGGTTGGCACTGCGTGCAAACCTAGCAGGCATCCAACCTCAAGACCACTAGGTCGGTACGCAGTCCCGACCCTACCCAGCGTAGGATTCGCTCCGCGACCATTCCCGCAACCCTCAACCCACACCCCTCAACCCCATGGGGTGACTACGGGCGTTTTGGCTCCTCAGCGGAGGCAAATCGCCCATAGTATCACCATGCTGCTCCGCCCCACCCTCGCCCTCCTCGCCTGCGTCTGCGCCTCCCTGGCCTTCGCCGCTGAACCATTGTTGCTGCCCCGACCCAACGCGGTCGAGCTGAGCGCGGAAACGTTCACGGCCACCGAGCTGACGGTATCCTGCGAATCCGGGGCGGAATTCGCCAAGGTGCAACGCATCCTGACCGCCGACGGAAAGCTCACGCAGGTCCGCCGTTCCGAAACCAATCCGACCCTCCGCGTGTCGCGCCTGAAGACATCCGCCTACGCGCTCCGTATCCAGCCGAAGGTCATCGACCTCACCTACGGTCCCGAAGATCAGCTCAACGCGGCCCTCACGACCCTGCGCCAACTGGCCTGGGCCGCACAGTCCGGTTGGTCCGTCCCCTGCGGCACGATCAGCGATACGCCGCGCTACGGCCACCGTGGCTTCATGTTGGATGAATCCCGCCACTTCACCGGTAAGGCCGGCGTGAAGCGCCTCCTCGACGCGATGGAGCTGCTCAAACTGAACGTGTTCCACTGGCACCTGACCGACGAACCGGGCTGGCGAATCGAGATCAAGAAGTACCCGAAGCTCACCACGACCGGCGCCCTCGGCAACTACACCGATAAGGACGCCCCAGCGACGTTCTACACGCAGGACGACGTCCGCGAAATCGTGGCGTACGCGGAGGCCCGCGGCATCACCATCATCCCGGAGATCGACATGCCCGGCCACGCCGCCGCCGCCAACCGCGCCTACCCTGAGTTCTCCGGCGGGGGTTCGAAGAAATACCCCGACTTCACCTTCAACCCAGCCAAGGCCGAGACCGACGCTTTCCTCAAGGACATCCTCGCCGAGGTCCGCACGCTCTTCCCGAAGTCTCCGGTGATCCACCTGGGCGGCGACGAGGTGCACTTCGGCTGGGAACAGTGGCCCAAGCTACCCGAGGTCCAAAAGCTGATGGCGGACGAAAAGTTCACCAAGCTCGATGAGGTGGAGGGCCGCTTCGTGCGCCGCATGGCCGACCATCTTGCCCCGACGTGGACGCAGGTGGGCCTCTGGGACGAGGCTTCGCGCTTCAACCTACCGCCCGCGAAGACGTTGCTCTTCTGGTGGCGCCACGACAAGCCACAGGGCCTCAAGGACGCCGCGGAAAAAGGCTACGACATCGTGCTCTGCCCGCGCATCCCGCTCTACTTCGACTTCGTGCAGGACGGCACGCATAAGTCGGGCCGCCGCTGGGCCGGCAAGTTCGCCGAGCTCGCCGCCATCCACGCCTTCCCGGAATCCCTCGGCGCCACCCTACCCGCCAACGCCAAGATCCGCGGACTCCAGGCCAACCTCTGGACCGAAACCGCCGTGACCCAGGAACGCCGCGACTTCCTCACCTTCCCCCGCCTCCTCGCGCTCGCCGAATCCGCCTGGACGCAGCCCGCTCGCAAGGACTACCCTCGCTTCCAACAAGCCTCCGCCACCGTCATCCCGCACCTCGAAGCCCTCGGCCTCAAGCCCTGGAAAGGCGACGCGGAAGTGGCGAAGTGAAGCAGAGGCTTCACTTCGAGGGTTGAGGGTTGCGGGTTGTGGGTTGTGGGTTGCGTGAAAGGTAGGGACAGCACCACGTGCTGTCCTAGTTGCCTTGGGTAGGGGCGCGACTGCGTCGCGTCCGTTCGCCCGCAGATGTCCGCAGCTCCACGCCTCTGCATCGAGGTAGGGTTGGCACTGCGTGCCAACCTAGCAGACACCTAACCGCAAGACCACTAGGTCGGTACGCAGTCCCGACCCTACCCAACGCAGGATTCGCTCCGCAGCCATCCCCAAGCCCAGTTTAACATTTTGCACCTTTGCACTGCATCTAGCCCATCCCCTATCCCCCATCCCCTATCCCTATCCCCCTAAAAACCCCAGGTGTTCAACCCCACGACACTTGGCTTGTCCGGCGGACACTAAACAAAATGCTCCAACGCCATGAAACCTCCCGTTGCATTGTGGCTACATTCGGGCTACATTAAGGACATGAGCAAAACCGCCGTCGTCCGCGCCCGCCTCGAACCCGCCCTGAAAAAGTCGGCGGAAAAGATCTTCGCGCAGCTGGGCCTGACGACTTCGGAAGCAATCCAGTTGCTCTATCGCCAGGTCTCCTTGACCCGCTCCCTCCCCTTCTCCCTCCGCGTGCCGAATAAGGAGACCCAACAGTCCATCCGCCAAACCCGGCGAGGCGTCGGAGTCCGACGCTACCGGGACAAAGCCGCCCTTTACAAGGACCTTGGGCTGTGAAGCAAGTGGTCACCGCGGCCCGGTTCCGTAAAGACGTGGAACGGGCGCGTCGACGCGGCAAGGACCTTTCCAAGTTACGCAATGCGATCGAGCTACTGGCTACAGGCGAACCGCTCCCCACGGCCTACCGTGACCACGCCCTTAAAGGAGAATTCCACGGCTTCAGAGACTGCCACCTCGAACCTGACTGGCTGCTGATTTATGCTCAGACCAAACAAGCCGTCCAACTCGTCAGGACAGGCACCCACAGCGACCTCTTTGACTAAGTTCGCAAAGCTTCGCCCCAATGCCTCGGGTAGGGGCGCGACTGCGTCGCGTCCGTCAGCAAGCCCAGTTTCCGCTTCCCCCTTTCGCTCCCTTTTCACGCCTTTGTCTCGAGGTAGGGTTGGCACTGCG
>DBCN01000132.1:10270-10811 GCA_002293065.1 Opitutia bacterium UBA957 | reverse complement strand
ACTGCCCGCACCACATCCGCATCTTCGCAAGCAGCCCCCACAGCTACCGCGACATGCCGGTCCGTCTCGCCGAGTTCGGCACCGTCTACCGCTGGGAACAGTCCGGTGAACTCAACGGCATGACCCGCGTGCGTGGCTTCACGCAGGATGACGGGCACCTGTTCTGCACCGAAGACCAGGTCGGTCAGGAAGTCCTCGGTTGCTTGGAACTCGTCAAGGTCGTCCTCAAGACCCTCGGCCTGAACGATTATCGCGTCCGCGTGGGCCTGCGTAATCCGGACTCCAATAAGTATACCGGTTCGACGGAGAACTGGGATAAGGCCGAAGCCGCTTGCCGCGCCGCCGCCGCCACGTTGGGCGTGAGCTTCACCGAAGAAGCCGGCGAAGCCGCTTTCTACGGTCCGAAGATCGACTTCGTCGTCCGCGACGTCATCGGCCGCGAATGGCAGCTCGGTACCGTGCAGGTGGACTTCAACCTCCCCGAACGTTTCGACCTTTCGTACAACGGCGCCGACAACAAGCCGCACCGTCCGGTCATGAT
>DBCN01000132.1:0-10159 GCA_002293065.1 Opitutia bacterium UBA957 | reverse complement strand
TCGCTCAACGACGACCTCAACGCCCATTGCGAGGAGATCGGCGAGGTGCTCAAGCGCGCCGGTATCCGCGCGACCGTCGACACCTCCTCGGACAAGCTCGGCGCCAAGATTCGCCGGGCGGAGATCACCAAGGTTCCGCACATGTTGGTCGTCGGCCAGAAGGAGAAGGACTCCGGGCTCGTGAACGTCCGTTCGCGCTCCGACAAGGCCTTCGAAGGCAACCGTAGCTTGGAAGAGTTCCTCGGCCTGGTTCAGGCTGAGATCTCGGAGCGTCGCCTCAAGGTACACGTCCCGACCGCGCCGGCACCCGCCGCCCAGCCGAAGGCGTGACGCGTTTGAGGCGGTAATTTGACCTTAGGCAGCCGCGGGAAAGGGGTAGGGTGCTGTTTCCCGATTGCAGACGGGAGCACCTCCCGCCTACTTGTTGGCATGCCTCCGGCCCGTCCTAACTCCCGTCGCGACTTCCTCAAGGCCGCTAGCCTCGGGGGCTTGGCCTTCGGTGCCGCCGCGGTCCCCGCCTTGGGCGCCCCCACCCGTGAAAGCGCCGACAATGCTCCGCGCCGTTTGGCCAAGAACGTCATCTTCATGGTGTCGGACGGCATGGGCATGGGTACGCTGTCCGCGGCCGTCGATTACCTGAAGCTCGTGCACCAGCGCGAAAGCCATTGGCTCCGGATGTACCGCGAACTGCCCGTCGTGCGTTCGCTCTGTGAGACCCATTCGGCGACCGGTTTGGTCACCGACTCCGCCGCCGCCGCCAGTTGCTGGGGCATCGGAGAGCGCGTCCAGAACGGGGCGCTCAACGTGACGCCCGACGGTCGGAAGCCCGTCACGATCCTCCAGCGCATGAAGGCCGCGCGGAAGCGCACGGGCCTGGTGACGACGGCGACGGCGACCCACGCCACCCCGGCGGGTTTCATCACGAACGTCAGCAAGCGCGAGGACCAGAAGGAAGTGGCTTTCCAGTACCTCGAACGTGGCGTGGACGTCGTGCTCGGCGGCGGCGCCACCTATTTCAGCGAGAGCCTTGTCGCCGCTTACAAGAAGGTCGGCTATGCCCACGTGACCAATCGCGCCCAACTGTTGGCCCACCGGGGGGCCGGGCCCTTGCTGGGATTGTTCAGCAAGAACTACATCCCGATGGAGGTGGATCGCCTGCACCGCAAGGAACTCGCCGCCGTCACGCCCACGTTGGCGGAGATGACGGAGTCGGCGCTGGCTGCGCTGCAGGGCACGGCGGAGGGCTTCTTCCTGATGGTGGAAGGCGCCCGTATCGATCACGCCGGCCACGCCAACGATCCGATTGGCGCGATCCTCGATCAAATCGCCTTCGACGATGCCATCGCGACGGTGCGTAAGTTCATCGCGGCGAATCCCGATACGTTGCTCATCGTCACGACCGACCACGGCACGGGCGGCCTCCAGGTCAATGGTGTCGGCAGCGAGGATTTCGATTCCAAGTTGCCTTCCTACAGCGAGACCAACCCGACTTTCCTGCGGTTGACGCAGTTCAACCGCTCCTTGGAGCAGGTTAAGTTGGAGGCGAAGGACTTCAAGAAGCCGAAGGAATGGCAAGACCTCTTGGTCGATGCCACGCGCCTCAATTTCAAGGCTGCCGACTTGGCTAAAGTCGTCGGTATGAAGACCCTCACCGAGGCCATCCCCAAGTATTCTGGCATCGGTTTCACCTCCATGAACCATACCGGCGAGATGGTGGAATTCTCGGCCACTGGCCCCGGTGCGGCCCTCTTCCCGCCCTTCCTGCGCAACGATCAGGTCCACGGCCACCTGCTGCGGGCGACCGGTTTGGCCTAAGCGATTTTGATGGGGCACAAAAAAGGGCGTCCGGTTGGACGCCCTTTGTGTTGGTACAAGCGAGGCTTAGTACTTCACGCCGCAGCCGTAAGGCTTGGTCGTGGAGACTTCAGGAGCCTTGCCATCCTTGAGGGCCTTGATGGCGGCGGTCACGTAGTTGGTGGCCTTCTCGATGTCAGCCGACTTGGCGGAGGAGATGCTGTCGATGGCGCCCTTGTAGGCGAGGTTGCCCTTGGCATCGATGACGAAGCAGTGAGGGGTCACCTTGGCCTCATAGGCGCGGGCGATGCTCTTGCCTTCGTCGTTGATGACGGTGGCCGGGTAGTAGCCGTTGGCTTCGTTCAGCTTGTGGCCGCCGGAGTTGATGACGAGCCAGACGACGCCCTGACCGATGGCGTCCTTCTGGGTGTTCTGCATGGCGCCGACGTCGTAGAACTTCTTCACGTAGGGGCAACCAGGGTTGTACCATTCCAGCACGACGGTCTTGCCCTTGAAGTCGGCGAGGGAGACGGTCTTGCCATCCTTATCCTTGGCGGTGAAGTCAGGGGCGGGTTTGCCGATTTCCGGAGCGGCCGAGGCAGCTAGGGCGACGAAGCAGGCGAGGAGGGAGGTGAGGAGACGCATGGGTGTGTAGGGTGTGGAGTAAGATGTAGGGGGTTCCTTACAGTTTTCAACCCCGACGGTGAGGGGAGGTTGCACTGTAACCTAGTCCCAAGGCTGATTTTCGCCATTTTTGACTCATGGGTTGCCAAAAAGGCAAAAAAGGGGGATTTAGACCCCGCTTATGGCTGACGCCCGCTCGATTGCTTTGGCTTGTGCCACCGAAGCCTCCCTTTGGGCGGACATCCAAGGCCGTGCCCAAATCGTGGGGCAGGCCGAGCCGGCGTTGTTGCCGATGCTGAAGCGGTACGTCCTCGATCGCCCCACCTTTGCGGAAGGCATCGTCCGCCGCCTCTCCGAGCGGATCGCCCCGACCGGCAGCGACATCGATTCGTTGGCCGCCGCGATGCAACAGGCCGTGGCCGCCGATCCGGAGATCCTCGCGCAGATGCGGGCCGACATCCGGGCCACGTTGGAGCGCGATCCCGCGACGGAGCATACCTTGGTGCCGTTCCTTTGGTACAAAGGCTTCCACGCCATCTCGCTGCATCGCTTGGCCCACTCCCTCTGGAAGTCCGGTCGCCGCGAACTCGCCACGCATTTACAGTCGTTGATGTCGGAGCACCTGGCGGTCGACATCCATCCGGCCGCGCATTTCGGCATCGGTATCCTCCTGGACCATGCGACGGGGTTCGTGGCGGGTGAGACGACCATCGTCGGCGACAATGTTTCCTTCCTCCATGAGGTCACCTTGGGCGGCACGGGCAAGGCGCGCGGCGATCGTCACCCGAAGATCCGTTCGGGCGTCCTCATCGGCGCCGGGGCCAAGATCCTCGGCAACATCACCGTGGGCGAGGGCGCCAAGATCGGCGCCGGCTCGGTGGTGCTCAAGGATGTGGCCCCCCATACCAGCGTGGCCGGGGTGCCCGCGGTCGTCATCGGACGAACCTCCGTCGATGCCCCCGCGCTCGATATGGACCATTCCCTCTAAGCGATGTCGCCGCTCAATCGTCCGCAGGAACGTCCCGGCGACACCCGCGTCCTCGATTGCCTTTATCGCGTGGGCGCGTTCGTCAACGCGACCGAAGACCCGCGCGAGGCGCTGGACTTCATCTTGGCGGAGATCGTCCATACCCTGAACGCTTCGAGCGCTTCGATCGCGTTGCTGGAACCGACGACGGGTTCGCTGCGGATCGAAGTCAGCAACGGCCTCGACGATGGCTCCGTCCAGCAGGTCATGGCCCAAGGGCAGGGTATCACCGGTTGGGTGGCGTTGCATGCGCGGCCGCTGCTGGTGCCGGATGTCTCCAAGGATCCCCGCTATGTGGAGTTGCGGCAGGGCATCCGGTCCGAGTTGGCCGTGCCCATGGAGCTCATGGGGAACGTCATCGGCGTCATCAACTGCGACTCCGACCGCTTGGCCGCCTTCACCGAAGCCGACGTCGCGTTCCTGTCCCTGCTGACCAACGAAGCCTCCAAGGCCGTCGGTCGCATCTGGTTGCTTCGGCAATTGCGCACGAAGGCGGCGCAGTTGGAGGCGCTGGTGGGCGCCGCGCAAGAATTGGCCCGCGAACGCGACGAGCCCGGCATCGCCGCCGATCTCGCCCGCCATACCCGCGCCTTGTTGGGAGCCCGCGCGGTGGCCTATTATCGGCTCAACGACCGTGAGCTCAGCTTGGGTTATCAGGAGGGCGATTGCGCCGGCAGCGTCTTCAATCCGGTCACGAGCATCGATCAGACCTCCATCGGCACGGCCGCCACCCGCCGGCGGGCTTTGGTGGTGCCGATTGCCGGGAAGTCCGAAGAGCATCTGTTCACGCGGCTCGTCGACCCGGTGGCGTCGTCCTCGCTCCTCGCGGTGCCGGTGCGCTATGAGGACGAGACCTTCGGCGTGCTGGTCTGCGTGTCCATGGGGGCCTACCGCTTCTCCGATGACGACAAGCATCTGGTCACGGCCCTGTCGTCCTTCGGGGCGTCCTCGATCCAGAATGCCCGCCTTTACGCCAAGGTCTTCACCGTGGAAGAAGGCCTGCGTCGCAGCGAACGGCTGACGGCGCTCGGGCTGCTTTCCGCCGAAGTGGCGCACGAGATCCGCAATCCGCTGACGGTGATGAAGCTGCTCTGCGACACGTTGGGCCAAGGCTTGGCTACGGATGACCCCAAGCAGGAGGACCTCGGCGTCATGCGCGAGAAAGTCACGCACATGGAAGGCGTCGTCTCCCGCGTGCTGGGGATGAGCAAGGCTCAGTCAGGGGCGTTCAAGTCGTTCCCGCTCGATGGGGCGGCGGATAGCGCGGTCCTGCTTCTCCGCCTGAAATTCCAGCAGGCTGGCGTCGAGGCTACGGTCATTGCCGAGCCGGATCTCCCCTTCGTGGAAGGCAACGCTGGCCAGATCCAGCAGGTCTTCCTGAACCTGTTGCTGAATGCGGTGCAGGCCATGCCCAAGGGCGGTAAGTTGTCCTTGCGCGTGGCCCGCGAGCCTGGTCCACAGGGTGAAGTCATCTCCGTCCGCATCGCGGATACGGGCTCGGGGATTCCTCCGGCGATCCTGCCGAAGATCTTCGAATCCTTCTTCACGAGCCGCGAAGACGGGACCGGCCTCGGCTTGGCGATCGTCAAACGCATCCTGCGAGACCATCGCGGCGACATCGTCGTCGAATCCACCGGCCCGGCCGGGACGACGTTCAGGTTTTGGATCCCGGCGCAGAAGTGAACAGGCGCTTGGCGGCGGTCCACACGACCGGCACGAAGGAGACGACGACCACGATGACGATCACCTTATGCAGCTGATCGGCCAGCGGTGTGCGGCCGAGGAAGTGACCGAGCCAGACCAGCGAACTCACCCAGAGCACCCCACCGAGGGCATTCCAGCGGAGGAAGCGGCCCATCGGCATCTGGCCCATGCCAGCGGCAAAGGGGACGAAAGTGCGCATCAACGGCACATAGCGTGCGAGGACGATGGCGAGTGGTCCTTTTTCGGCAAAATAGCCGCGCGCCGCCTCGAGGTGGCGTCGCTTGAACCACCAGCTGTCGGCCCGATTCGCCATGATGTGACCATATTTACGACCAAGCCAGTAGCCGGTCTGGTCTCCGATGATGCCCGCGGCCGATAAGGCGAAGGTGAGCTCCCAAGGGTCGAAGTAGGCCGGACGGTCGCCATTGGCGACGGAGAGGACGCCTGCCGTGACGAGCAAGGAGTCCCCGGGGAGAAAGAAGCCGGCCAGCAAACCCGTCTCCGCGAAGATGATCAGGCACATCAGGGAGATGCCGCCGACCTCGATCGTCTGGCGGAGCCCCTCAGCGGTGTGGAGGTGTGACCAGAAGTCGCTGAGCCAAGGAAGCATGCCATCACTAAGAAGGCTTTCCGTCGCTTGGCAATCGCCTTGAAAGCTTCGGTGGTCCTCGCCACGCTCGGCTTCACCGATGTCGCCCGAATTCGAATCTTCCGCCGTTCGTCTCCGGCGCTCCGCCCTCCAGCACGGTTTGGCCGGGCAGGCGGCCCAGGAGGGACCGGTGGTGCCACGGGCCAAGGCCTTCCTCCAGGAAGCCCGGGAGATTCAGTTGGCGGCGCATCGTGCGGGCATTCCGGGCGACGAAGTCGCCAAGCTCCGTTCCGATGCGATCGATATCGTCATCGATGCCCTCTACCTCCGCGCCGGCGCGGCCGCCGCCAGCCTCACGTTGGTGGCGACGGGCGGCTATGGCCGCGCCGAACTTTGCCCGCTGAGCGACATCGACCTCCTCGTCTTGGTGCCTGCGCACACGGCGGAGACCAAGCAGGCGGTGGAAACGATTCTTTACCCGTTGTGGGATGTCGGTCTCAAGGTCGGTCAATCCGTCCGGACGGTGGCGGAAGCCGCCGACTATGCCCGCAACGACCTTCACCTGCATGTCGCGTTGCTCGAGACCCGGCTCCTCTGCGGCGAGCGTGCGCAGTTCGCCCAGCTGGAGGTCAGGCTGTCCGAGCTGTTGAGCGGGCAGGCGTGGCAACCTCTCGCCAAGGCCATCGTCGAGTCGCAACGCAAGCGTCGCGAGAAGGCCGGTGGGAGCGCGTACCTCCAGGAACCCGACCTGAAGAACGGCGTGGGCGCGTTGCGCGACGTCCAAGGCTGCGTGTGGCTGGCGCGCATCGCGCGCGGCTTGGCCGGTCCGCGCGGACTCGGTGCCGCCGGTTTCTTGCCGACGTCGGATCTGGCCAAGTTCGAACAAGCGCGGGCTTGCCTGCTGCGGCTGCGTTGCGAACTGCACTTCCAGGTCACCCGCCCGACGGAGCAGCTTTCCCTCGAGCGGCAAGACACGATCGCCGAGGCCTTGGGGTATCCGGGCGACCTGAAGTCCCGCATCGGCGCCTTGATGCGCGATTACTTCGACGCGGCGGATCACGTCCGCCGTTGCGCGGAGATGGTCGAAGGCGCCGTCATGGGTGAACCCGAGCCCGCCGGGTGGGGTGAACCCATTTTGATCGATGGCTTCCGCCTCGTGCCCGGCGGCACCGTCTCCGCCCAGCATCGCCTCGTCTTCGAGGAAGACCCGGGTCGGCTGGTCCGTCTCTTTCGGCTGTGCCAAGTCCATGAGGCTCGGCCCGAACGGGCGCTTTCCTTGTTGGTCCGCGAGCGGGCCCATCTGCTGACACCCGACGTGGCCTTCGCCGAGGAGTCCTGCAGCGCTTTGCGGGCGATGCTGACCGAGGCCGGTCGCGTCTTCGGCGCCCTCCATGCCCTCCGCGAGCACGACCTGCTTTATCGCTTGGTGCCCGAGTTCGCGGGGCTCCACTGCTTGGTGCAGTTCGAGTTCTATCACCGCTGGACCGCGGATGTGCACACGCTCCGTTGCCTGCTGGAATTGGACGAGATCTACGAAGGCAAGACGGAGGTCGACCGTCGCTACCGCGAGGTCGTCCTGGGCTCGGAGGCGCCTTCGTTCCTCTACGCCATCCTTTTCCTCCACGACATCGCCAAGGCGGGCGGCATCGAAGGCCATGCCGAACGCGGCGTGCCCATCGCGGAGGTCGTGTTGGAGCGGCTCGGTTTCGATGCCCGCGAACGCGAAGTCGCCGCGGCGGTCATCCGCCACCATCTGATCATGGGCATCTACTGGCAGCGCCATGACGTGGACGACCCCGCCAACATCGAGCGGTTTGCCGCGATCGTCGGCGATGAGCAGGTGCTGCGCAGTCTGCACGTCCATACCCGCTGCGACGCCCGCGCGACTTCGCCCGATCTCTGGACGGGCTTCAAGGACGGTCAGCATTGGACGCTCTACCGCCGGACGTTGGCCAAGCTCGCCGGGGAATCCGAAGCCGAGGCGGAAGTCGCCGCCACCGCCTTGCGCGAACAGACCGCGGTGCTGCTGGCGGGCACGGTCCCCGCGGATGAACTGGAGGCCCATTTCACGCAGATGCCTTCCGGCTATTTCCTGCACGTCTCGGCCGAAGACGCGGCCGTGCACATCGGCCTCATCCACCGTCTCATCGCCACCGTCGCGCAGGAAGACGCGGAGCAGTCGCTGCGGCCCATCGTGGAATGGCATGATGACGTGGGCTCGGGTCAGTCCGCGGTGACCGTCGTGACGTGGGATCGCGCGGGCCTCTTCAGCCGCATGGCCGGCGCCTTCGCCGTGGCCGGCATCAACATCGTCTCCTGTCGGGCGTTCTCCCGCGAAGACGATGTCGCGATCGACTTCTTCAAGGTCGTCTTGCCCGTCGGCAAGGAGCTGGGCGCCAAGCAGAAGTTCGCCGAAGCCTTGGCCCGCTCCTTGGTCGGCGGCTACGACCTCGTCGATGAAGTCGGCCAGGAAGAAACCCGCGCCACGTTGACGGCCCCGCGGCGCAAGGCCTTCGTCCCGCTGGCCGCGGAGGTCAGCGTCTACTTCGAGGATACCCTCGGCCGGACGGTGGCGGAGGTGCAGTGCAATGACCGGCTGGGTTTGCTGTTCCGCATGGGCTTGGTCATTCGCGGAGCCGGGTACGCGATTACTTTCGCGAACATCTCCACCGAACAAGGTTTCGCCTTGGATACCTTCTACCTGACCCCGGAACGTGGCCTGACGACGGCCCCGCACAGTCCCGAGGCCTTGGCGGAAGGGCTCCGTCAGGTGGTCTCTTGAATTAGGTCCCCCTTGCTTCGGCCGGGAAAAGGCTTAACGTGGTCGGGTATCACCGCCATGACCACGAACTTCCTGCCCTTAGGTCGTCTTTGCCTCGCGCTGACGGCCTGCCTCGGCCTCACTGCGGCCGAAACCCCAGCTTCCAAGCCCATGACCACTCCTCCTAAACTCGAAAAGGCTACCTTCGGCGCCGGTTGCTTCTGGGGCGTCGAATACCAATACCGCAAGATTCCGGGCGTCAGCGAAGCCTTCTCGGGCTACAGCGGCGGCAAGTCGGAGAACCCCACCTATCGGCAAATCTGCCAAGGCGACACCGGTCATGCCGAAGTCATCGAGGTCACCTTCGACCCGACCAAGGTCACGTACCGACAACTCGTCGAATATTTCTTCCGCATGCATAACCCGACGCAAGTCGACCGCCAAGGTCCGGATGAAGGCGACCAGTATCGCTCGGTCATCTTCTACCACTCGCCGGAGCAGAAGAAGGTCGCCGATGAAGTGAAGGCCGCTTTGACCACCGCCAAGGTGTATGCCGAGCCCATCGCCACCAAGATCGAGCCGGCGCAGACTTTCTGGAAGGCCGAGGAGTATCACCAACGTTATTACGAGAAGAAGGGTGGCCGTCCGTATTGCCACCTGGTGGAGTACGCCCCCGGAAAGTAAGCCTCGTGGGGGCCGCGCATCAGGGGTCGGACACGTCTCTGCCGGGCTTCGGGCAGCCCGAGCCTGCGCCCGATGTCCCCGCCCGTCGGCGCCCTTTGGCCGCGCGCATGCGGCCGCGGAACCTCACCGAAGTCGTCGGTCACGCCGCCTTGCTGGGGCCGAACGCCTTGCTCCCGCGCTTGATCAAGGCCGACAATTTCGGCTCGCTGCTTTTCTACGGTCCGCCCGGGTGCGGTAAGACCACGTTGGCGGAAGTCATCGCCGCCGAAACGGAGTCCACCGTCGTGCGCGTCAACGCGGTCCTTTCGGGCACCCCGGAGCTGCGCGAGGTCCTGGCGGAAGCCCGGCGTGCTCCTTCGCGCAAGACCGTCCTCGTCGTCGACGAGATCCACCGTTTCAACAAGGCTCAGCAGGACCTGCTCCTGCCCGACGTCGAAGCAGGCGTGGTGCGCCTCATCGGTTGCACGACCCATAATCCCGGACTCTACGTGGTGCCGGCTTTGTTGAGTCGGAGTCATTTGTTCCGCCTCGATCCTTTGGGGGTCGAGGAGATCGCGGCCTTCTTGGGTACGGCGCTGGCCGATCCCGAGCGTGGGCTCGGTGGCCTCGGAATCAAAGCCGCGCCGGCGGTGCTCCGGCAGGTGGCCGAAATGGCCTCGGGCGACTTGCGCCGCGCCTTGAATTGCCTCGAGACCTTGGTGCTCTCGGCGCCCGCCTTGGGGACGGTCACGGACGAAGCGGTCGGGGCCTTCGCCCGCGAGCGTCGCATCCGTTACGATGATGGCGGCGACGACCATTACGACACCGCCTCGGCTTTCATCAAATCGGTCCGCGGGAGCGATCCGGATGCGGCCTTGTATTGGCTGTTCCTGATGTTGGCGGGCGGGGAAGAGCCCCGCTTCATTGCGCGTCGCTTGGTGATCTGCGCTTCGGAGGACATCGGGTTAGCCGATTCGCGGGCCTTGGGCATCGCCAC
>DBCN01000123.1 GCA_002293065.1 Opitutia bacterium UBA957 | reverse complement strand
AAGGAAGAACGGCGCACCCTGCTCCTCTGCGGCGTCAGCGGCGGCTTTGCAGCCGTCTTCGGCACGCCCTTGGCAGCGTCGGTCTTTGCGTTGGAGTTTGTCCGCCGGGCCGAGTTCGGGCGCTTCGCGCTCTGCCTCCTCACCGCGTTTGGGGCGGACTGGGCGGGACAGCACCTTTTCGGCGCCACGCACGCGAACTACCGCTTTGCCGAAGCCATTGCCTTCAACTCCAGCTGGCTCATGTCCGCCGCGTTGCTCGGACTCGCCTTTGGCCTCGTCGGTTGGCTCTTCGTCCGCGCCGTTGCTTACGGCAAAAGCCTTACGACCAAGGTCGAACGACCCTGGATGTCGTACGCGACCATCGTCGTGCTCTCATTAGCCTTCGCCGCGATCGCCTCGCGCCACCTCGAAGCCTCCGGACTCAGCCTTGGGCTCATCGACAGCGCCCTCCGCCAAGCCACCGCCGCGGACGCCTTTGCCTGGAAGTTCATCCTCACTACCCTCTGCCTCATCGCTGGCTTCCGCGGCGGTGAAGTCACTCCGCTCTTCGTCATCGGCGCCACCCTCGGCGCGGCCCTATCCGGCTTCACGAACCTCCCGATCGGCGTCGCCCCGGCGCTCGGCCTCGTCACCGTCTTCGCATCAGCCGGCGCCGTGCCTATCACCGGACTCTGCCTCGCCCTCGAACTCTTCGGCCCCTCCCTCGCGCCCTACGCCGCCGCCGGCGGCCTCACCGCCTGGCTAGCTGCCAAAGGCCTCGGCAAACTTGGCTCAGGCCGGAATAGCCTCTACGCGGAGTAAGCATTGAACGAGCGAAACCACCCACAAAAGGGGTCAGGCCGTTAGTGGTCGGACCTGTGAATTAAACGGCCGACTTTATGCGTTCTAACTAACAGCCTAAGCCACGAACGGCCTGACCCCTTTTATGGGCTGAATGTACTAGGAGCGCGCCGGTACCTGGAGGTGGCCGACTTTGACGAGGATCGTGGCGCCTTCGGCTTCGGTGAAGGGCTGGTGATGGCTGAGGTGCGGGCTACGGATCCACGTGCCGGCGGGATAAGCACCGTGCTCATCGCGGAAGACGCCTTCGAGGACGTAGATTTCCTCACCGCCGACGTGGGTGTGGGGATTGAACCGGGTCTCCGGCGCCCAACGTACGAGGGCGGTATGCTTGGTGAGGCCTTCATGGAGCGAGGTGACCTTGAGTCCCGGCACCATGCCCTGCCGCCACTCCAAGCGCTCACCGGCCATGGCATACGAGGCTTCTTCGGTCTCGGTCCAATCGCGGCGATTCTCGTACAGGACACAGCCCGACTGGGTGCTCAGCTCCGTCGCTTGACCAGGCAGGAGCCGAATATACGAAAGCGGCCCGAGGGTCGCCACGCCGATCAAAAGGGTTCCTTGGGCCACCAGGACCTCGCAGAGCTGCTCACCAGAGTGCGTCCAGGCTTCCCCAGCCATATGCGCCACGACCGCAATCCGCGCCCGGTCACCCTGCCCTTGGCATTCCAACGTCACCGCTCCCTGCCCTTGCAGGACGGCGATGGCGTCCACCACGACGCGCTGGGAATGGTCGGCATGTAAGTCCATGCACGACCACTAAGAACCTCAGACCGTGAAGTCGAACACCATGACGCGTTCAAGGTTCGGGACGAAACATAATGGCATTACCCCTCAAGCCACCGCGTTGGCGACTTCCTCCGGCGCATCTACCTTGCCGTGCACCATGCGGTACAGCACCGGAAGGGTGAGCAGCGTCAGGAAAGTGGAGCTGATGAGGCCGCCGATGACTACGGTCGCGAGCGGACGCTGGACTTCCGAGCCGGCGCCCGTCGCCAAGGCCATCGGGATGAAACCGAGGCCTGCGACCAGCGCAGTCATGAGCACGGGGCGTAAGCGCGTGAGGCACCCCTCCTCAATCGCTAGCTCCAGCGGACGTCCTTCGGCGCGTAGTGCCCGAATAAAACTGACGATGACCAGTCCATTGAGCACGGCGACACCCGAGAGCGCGATGAAGCCCACCCCTGCGCTGATGGAGAAAGGGATATCACGCAAAAGCAGCGCCGCGACCCCGCCCGTGAGCGCGAGTGGCACCCCGCTAAAAACGAGGAGCGCATCCTTCACGCTGCGGAAGCTCGCATAGAGCAAGCCGAACACGAGGAGCAGGGCGACCGGGACGACCTGTTTGAGCCGGTTGCTCGCCGAGATGAGTTGCTCAAAGGTACCCCCATATTCCACCCAGTAGCCCGCCGGAGCCACCGCTGCCTCCTGCACGCGGCGTTGGGCCTCCGTCACGAATGAACCGAGGTCGCGGCCGCGCACATTGGCCGTCACGACGACACGGCGCTTGCCGTTTTCCCGGCTGATCTGGTTAGGGCCCTGAGCCAGCGAGATCGAGGCGACTTCCCGCAATGGGATGAAGGCACGCACGGAACCTGCTCCGCGGGCCGGCAGCGGCACCGGCAGGTTACCTAGCCCCTCGACGTCCGAGCGAATCGACTCGGGCAGACGCACGACGATGCTAAAACGACGGTCTCCCTCGAAGACCTCACCGGCCACGGTTCCACCTAAGGCGGTGGCGACGACCTTCTGGGCCTCTTCGGCCGACAGGCCATAACGAGCGAGCGCCTCCCGGTTGAGCTGGAACGTGAGTAGCGGCAGGCCCGTGACTTGCTCCACCTTGACGTCCGCCGCGCCCGGAATCGCCGCAAGGATTGCTTCAATCCGCTGAGCCGAGGCGAGCATGACATCGAGGTCGTCGCCATAGACTTTGACGGCTACGTCCGTCCGCACGCCGGAGATGAGCTCGTTGAAACGCATCTGAATCGGTTGGGTGAACTCATAATTATTCCCCGGGATGGACTTGGCGGCGACCTCGAGCTCGCTCACGAGCTGGGCCTTCGGCTTACGAGGATCCGGCCACTGTGACCGCGGCTTCAGCATCACATAGGTATCCGCGACGCTGGGAGGCATCGGATCGGTGGCGATCTCAGCGGTGCCAATCTTGCCGACGACCTTATCGACCTCGGGGAAGGCCTTGAGCCGTGCCTCTAGGACCGACTGCATCGCAATAGCCTGCGTGAGGCTAGTCCCGGGAATCCGCAAGGCGTGCAGGGCGATATCACCTTCATCCAAGCTCGGCATGAACTCGCTGCCGAGCCGGGTCGCCGCCGCCAGCGCCACCGCGAGGACCGCCACGCTGGCGGCAACGACGGTGAGCCGAGCCTTCATTAAAACACGCAAAATCGGGAGGTAGGCGGCTTTGGCCCCGCGCACGGCGATGTTCTCGTGTTCGGAAACCTTACCGGTGATGAAGATTGCCACCGCCGCCGGGACGAACGTCACGGAGAGAATCATGGCGCCGAGCAGCGCGGCCACGACCGTGAAGGCCATCGGGTGGAACATCTTCCCCTCGACCCCGGTCAACGCAAAGATGGGTATATAGACGACCGCGATGATGAGCTCCCCGAACAGGGTCGCGCCGCGCACCTCCCGGGTAGCCTCGAAAGCCAGGGCCAACCGCTCGGGCTGAGTGAGTAGGCGGCCCAACCTTCCCTGCTCCCGTGCGAATCGCCGGAGGCAGTTCTCGATGATGATGACGGCTCCATCGACGATCAGGCCGAAGTCCAGCGCGCCCAGGCTCATGAGGTTACCGGAGACCTTATTGGTAGCCATGCCGGTCACGGTGAAAAGCATCGAAAGCGGGATGACGGCCGCGGTGATCAGGGCCGCCCGCAGGTTGCCCAGCAAGATGAAGAGCGTGAAGATAACCAGCAGCGCCCCTTCGATGAGGTTGGCCTTGACGGTACGAATGGTGCTATCGACCAGACTGGACCGATTATAAACAGGCTGAGCGACCACCCCAGCGGGCAAGCTTTCATTCACCTTCACAAGGCGATCCGCCACGCGGGTCGAGACCTCACGGGAATTCTCGCCGACGAGCATGAAGACGGTGCCAAGGACGACCTCTTGGCCGTTCTCCGTGGCGGCGCCATTACGAAGTTCGCGGCCTAGGCCGACTTCGGCGATTTCCTTCAGACGCAGGGGCACACCACCGCGCTCGGCGACGACCACCTGACCAATATCAACGATGCCTCCGAGCTGACCAGGTATGCGGATCAAGTATTGCTCCCCGTTTCGCTCAATATAACCGGCCCCGACGTTCTCGTTGTTCCGCGCGAGCGCGCCCATGATGTCCGGCAGAGTGACCCCGTACGCACGGAGTTTGTCCGGCGAGGGCGTGACGTGGAATTGCTTCTCAAATCCTCCGATGGTATTCACCTCCGTCACGCCCCGAAGGTTGCGCAGCTGCGGGCGAACCACCCAATCCTGGAGCTCGCGCAAGTCCGTCGGGGTCCATGCCTTGCCGTCGGGACGCCGCATCCCCGGCTTGGCCTCGACCGTGTACATGAAGATCTCGCCGAGACCCGTCGCAATCGGCCCCATCGCCGGCTGCAAGCTCGCGGGGAGTTGCGAACGGACTTGCTGGATGCGCTCGTTGACGAGCTGCCGCGCAAAGTAGATGTCCGTCCCATCCTCGAAGACGACCGTGACCTGCGAGAGCCCATAGCGGGAAATCGAGCGCGTGCCGCTGAGTTTAGGTAGGCCAGCCATGGCCGTCTCCACCGGGAAGGTGATCCGCTGTTCGACCTCAAGCGGCGTGTAACCCGGGGCCTCGGTATTGACCTGCACCTGGACATTAGTGATATCCGGGACCGCATCAATCGGAAGGTTGCGGGCATGATAAACGCCCACCAACGCCAGCATGAGCACGGCCAGCATGACGAGCCACCGGTGGCGAATCGAGCCCTGCAAGACTCGCTCCAGCCAAGACAAGGGTTCAGTGGTCATGGGAAGCACCCGTTTTGCCGATGTCGGCCTTAATCAGGAAACTGCCCTCGGAGACATAGGTCTCGCCCGCGGCAAGTCCTTTGAGCACTTCCACGCGATCGCCAGTCCGGCGGCCAAGCTCGAGCGGGCGGGCTTGGTAAACATCGCCATGCTGGGAGAACACGACGTCGAAGCTGAACAGCGTCTGGAGGGCCGAAGCCTTCACCGTGACGGGGGCGCGGGCGGAGCTGAGCGTGACCGCCCCTTTAACAAAGCCACCGGGCCGCCAACGACCGTCGGGGTTAAGGACGACCACGCGGGCCACGGCCGTCTGGTTCTCGGCGGAGACCAGAGGCGAAACGGAAGCGATGACGCCCTTGGTAGCCTCGCCACCGTGATCGGCCTGCAGCACGACAGCCTGTCCAGCCTTCACGCGGGCGATATCTTTAGACGGAATCTCCAGCTCGACCCAGACCTTATCGAGGCCAGCAATCGTGTAGAGTGCCGCACCCTCGGCGACCACCTCGCCAGCGGCAGCGGTGCGCGCGATGACCACGCCATCTCCGGGCGCCTTAACATCAACGGAAACGAGCGTCTGGGTATTCTCGATGCGGGCCACGACCTCACCGGCGGCGACTTTATCGCCGAGAGACTTTCGGGCCTCCACGACGACGCCCGCAAAACGTGCGGTGGCACGGCGCACACCGTCCAGGTCGAGGCTAACCCGCCCATAGACCTCAAGGGTCTCGTCCAGCTCAGCAGCCGCGGCCTTCTCCACCTTTACGCCGGCCTTGGCGGCGGCCGCAGCGGTGATTACCGTCTGCATCTCAGGCGCAGCGAACGACCACTTATGCACGGTACCGGCATGGTCCGCGACAATGACGTAGTCGAAGGAATGGGGCTCGACGACCTCGTGGTCGCCGCGGGCGAAATCGCCCTCGGACGCAAAGGTGAAGCGATCCTCGACCTTGCCCGGACGGATCAGGGTGACGGATAACTTTACGTCGGCGGGCGCCACGGGTTTGCCAGCCTTGGTGAACCAAGCGCGGAACTCAGGGGGGACGCCGGCTTCGAAGATCGCGAGCTCGAGCGTGAAGTCGCCATCGGTGAGCAACCGGCCACGGTGCGGACCCTTGGCCTCCGCTACTTCCTCGGCTTCGTGTCCGTGGGCACCGTGGTCATGGTCGTGGTGGGCATGCGGACCTTGCAAGAGCCAGGCCGCCGCGGCCAGGCCCGCCAAGAGAAAGAGCGTGGGGAGGATGATTTTTTTATAATTCATAATTTTAAGATAAAGGAAGGAATCGCAGGGAATGATTAGGGGCGGTCAAAGAGCGCCTTAGTCTGAGCGAAAGATGCGCCCGCGAGGGCCTCGGCCCGGACAAGGGCGAGCGCGTAGGCAAGTTCGGCGTCCAGCAAGTCGCGGCGCAGGGCGATCAGAGCCCGACGGGCATCAAGCACTTCCATGAGGGCAAGCGACCCGGCACTGTAGGCGGTCTGCACGGAGGCACAGGCCTCTTCGGCTGCAGGCACAGCCTCACGGCGAAGGGTCGTCGCCTGGGCATGGGCAGCGAGGAGCTCGGCGTGAGCATGTGCGAGGGCCGTGCGCTGTTCCAACTCCGCTGCCCGCAGCGATTGCTCGGACGCTCGGACCATCGCACGGGCCGCGCGGATGTTACCAGAATTATCATCGCGGAAAGTCAGCGGGATTGACGCACCTAAAACGAAGGCGGTGGCGGCGCCTTCATTGAGACGACGAACGCCCGCACCCAGGGTGACATCAGCGACGCCGCGGGCAGACTCGAGCTCAAGCGCAGCACGCTGGCCGGCGACCAGCGAAGAGACCAAACCCAAGCGCGGACTGCCCGATACGGTCAGGGCAGCCTCGAATCGAGCAAGTGCAGGCGGCACCACCGGCAAAAGGAGCGCCCCTTTGATTTCAGCGATTTCTGCGGCGTTACCGCCCCAACTGGCGGCCAAGGTCGCTCGGGCCAAAGAGACCGCAGATTGCGCACGCCCCAACTCAGCCTGGGCGGATGCCAGCGAAGCGCGGGCGCGAGCAACTTCGGAAGGCGAGGCGGTCGCGGCCTGCAGGCGACGAGTCGCCGCGGCGAAGGTCTCCTGGGCAAGCTTGAGCTGCTCACCCGCCAGGGCGAGACGGCTATTTTCAACCATGGCTTTGGCGAAGGCATTAGCGGAGGCGGTGAGGATATCGGACCTACGCAGGACTAACGAGGCAGCTGCGACATCACGTTCAGACTCTGCGAGTGCGACGCGGCGACTGGACTTATCACCACGCTCGATAAGCTGGCTCGCCTGCACCGTGACCTCCATCACCTCAGTTCCGCGAGCCAGTTTGGTACCGCCAAAATTCTCGACCGATAGCGACAAGTTGGGATTAGGGCCCATGCCGGCCTGCGCCACGCGACCATCGGCAGCCTGATTGCCAAGACCAAGGGCAAGTAATTCGGGATTCAATGCGGCAGTCCGGTCGAGGGCATCACCTAAGGTGAGCACCGCCGGAGCGCGCGCTTCCAAGGGGCTAAGGGGGGCGCTATCGGAGGAGCTGGGCGGCACGATGCCTGTCTGGTCGCTGGCGGCCATATGGCCGGCCAAAGGTAGGATTACCGATAAGAAAAGAATGCTGGAATGGGTCATGGATATAAATGCATATGGGCGGTAGCCCAGGGTGCCCCCTTGGACGACGAGAGTGAGTACGCCCCACCTGCACCCGTCGCGGATGCAAGGAGGTCGGGCGGCCTGGCCGCCAACTACCAACCGCTCAGAGCCGCAGTGACATCGTCCCAGCCCTCAAGGCAGGCGGACGATAGGCGGATAAGGCTATACTAAAAGATAACGGGTCGGGCACGGCAACCAAACGGCCAACAAAGGCAAGCGGCTCGGATACACGGACGAGACAAGCCACACCTTTAACAGGCAGGAGGGAGACTAACGGAGCCTCGACGAGCGCAACTCCAAGATCAGGCACCAGGCAGTCCGAGCAGTCATCAGGTTCAGCGCAGGCCTGACCCGCATGCTCGCAAGCAGATGCTGCATCTTCACAGGGGCAATGTTCGTGTGCCAAAACGCTCACCGAGGCCAAAAGCAAAAAAGCCAGACAGGCGAAGAATCTGGTGGGAGCGAAGAACACTGGATTCAGATTTCGAGCCTTGTCAGAGATGTCAAGCGAGCCGAGCACGCTTAAGGCCCGCCAAGGACACACACTCCCCTATTCCCATGCTGATCAGACCCTCAGACCGTGAAGTCGAACACCATGACGCGTTCGAGGTTCGGGACGACGACCAGCTTCACGCGCTCATGCTCGGGGTGCGGGAGGTAGGCGTCGCGGCTCTGGGGCGAGTCAAAGGTCATGACGAAACCATGCGTGAAGCCGTCGTTCAGGCCTTCATCGCTCTGATACACGCCATGCTGCATCGTGAGAAGGCCCGGAATCTTGCCGACCATGCCGCGCATCTCCGCGAAACAATGATCGATGGTCGCCGGGCTGACGCCCTGTTTGAAAACAAATGTGCCGTAGTGGAAGACCATGGGTGTTTAGGGGACTGGTGGACAAGGTGACACGGGGACAAGAGGCAGGCAAGGATACAGGAGGAGGAAGCGGTTAGGGGTTGGCGGT
>DBCN01000113.1:11811-15023 GCA_002293065.1 Opitutia bacterium UBA957 | reverse complement strand
ACCTTCAAGGTCACGGCTTTGCCGTCGACGGTGAACTTCTCCACCGGCGCCGCCGAAGCGACGACGCAAGCGACCAGTCCGAGCAGAGCGAGGAAGATTCGGGGCATGGCACGATTTATATGCAAAGGTGCAAACGTGCAAAGATGCAAATGTGGCAAAAGGCAGGGGCAGCACTACCTGCATCAACCTTTGCACTTTTCCACAGGCCGTAGGCCGATTTGCACTTTTGCACCCAAGCCCAAGCCTCACTTCCCCTAGCCAACTAGGGGGTCAACTCCCTGAGTAATGAGCAAGGTTGTCTGTTCCCGTGTCTGACATGGTCTGCCCTGATGAAATACCTTTTCCTAGATGAGGCAGGCAACTTTGACTTCTCCCCCAACGGCACTCCCCTCCTCATGGTTTGCGCCACCTTACTCGAGATTGATGAGAAACGCTCAGGGAGACTAGCCACGCTCCGTTTCGAGCTGAACTCAGCGGGCCATGACATTGAATCGTTCCATGCGAGCGCCAACACCCCCTACGTTCGCCAAGCCTTTCTTCGCAGGCTCCAAGACTCCCAGGCAGAACCTCAAGTCTTCGCTGTGATCCTTAATAAGTCGACCTGCACCTCGACCCCCTCTGATCTATCCCAACTCTACGTGGACCTCTTCAAAATCGCCTTGGCCTTAGCCTACCCAGCGTCCGGAGAGTGCTCAATCTACGCCGACAAGGTCCCCCTTCAGCGGTCGCGCAAGGCCATCATGAAAGCGGTGCGGCAGACAGTCGGGCAAAGAAATGTCCACTTTCATACTTCGGCTTCCTGCCTCGAACTCCAAATCGCCGATTACTGCACCTGGGCAGTCTGGCGACAAATCGTGCGGCTCGATCCTCGCCCGATGGAGGCACTGGGAAATCCCAGCGTTCATCTCGCGGTTTTTGGGGAAGGACGACCTCCTCGGCTATCCTGACGGAAGAGCTCCCGAGAGCTCTTGTCACCGAGGAGGGACCTTTGCATCGGACTTTCGACCGATAGATAGAGGTTGAAATCAATGACCGTAGTTTCAAGCGGGAATGGCCCTCAGGGCGCAAAGGATAACCCCTAGACGTTCTGCCCAGAGCAACCCACACCGGAAGCACCGCGTACTGCCTCCATTCCCCTCTGCCCCCTACCTTCCCTCCGTAACCCGTACTCCGCACTCTGTAATCTGTCCTGCCCCGCTCCTACCTGTTTTTATTCACTTTTCCACTTTTGCACAGGAGCTCCGCTCCGATTTGCACTTTTGCACCTGAACTGGCGCACCTGCTTCTTGCCAGCAGGGGTAAGTCCGCCCTATTCATCCCCTTACTCATTTATGTCCACCACACTCCTTGTTATCCGCGACGGCTGGGGCGAAAACCACAACGCCAAGCACGATCCGTTCAATGCCATCAAGGTCGCCAATATCCCGGTATCCCGCGGTCTGACCGCGAAGTGGCCCCGCACCGAGATCATGGCCCACGGCCTCGATGTCGGCCTGCCGGTCGGGATCATGGGGAACTCCGAAGTCGGCCACCAGAACATCGGCGCCGGTCGCATCGTCGACCAGGAGATCGTCCGTATCGACAAGGGGCTCACCGACCCGGCGGCCATGCGCCAGATCAAGGCCTTCCGCGGGCTCGTCGAAAACGTCAAGGCCACCGGCGGCGCCGTCCACCTCATGGGGCTCTGCTCCGAGGCGGGCGTCCACTCCACCCTGCCCCACCTCTACGCGCTCATCCGCCTGCTCAAGGAAGAAGGCCTGACCAAGGTCTACGTCCATGCCTTCATGGACGGCCGCGACAGCNNCAGCCCGCCCACCTCGGGCCTCGGCTACCTCCAGCAGCTCGAAGCGGAACTCGTGAAGATCGGCCTAGGCAAGGTCGCCAGCGTCGCCGGCCGCTTCTGGGCCATGGACCGCGATAACCGCTGGGAACGTGTCCAGACTGCCTACGACGCCCTCACCGGCGCCCCCGCCCCCGAAGCCGCTTCCGCCGCCGCCGCCGTGCAGGCCTACTACGACAAACCGACCGACGCCAATACGGTGGGCGATGAATTCGTCCCGGCCACCCGCATCAAGGGCACGGCCTTCATCCAGGACGGCGACTCGGTGCTGTTCTTCAACTTCCGCGGCGACCGTCCGCGCGAAATCACCCGCGCGTTCATTGACCCTGAATTCAAGGGCTGGGCGCGCCCCAAACTGCTCAAGCTTTTCTACGCCACGCTCACGAACTACGAAAAGGGCCTCTGCCCGAACGTGGTCTTCGATAAGCCCGCCAAGATGGTCAACATCCTCGGCGAATGGGTCGCCAAACAGGGTCTCAAACAATACCGCACGGCCGAAACCGAGAAATTCCCGCACGTGACGTTCTTCTTCAACGATTACCGTGAAGAGGCCTTCGCCGGCGAAGAGCGCGGCATGGCCCAGAGCCCGAAGGAGGTCTCGACCTACAACCAGAAGCCCGAGATGTCCGCCGCGCACGTGACCGAGATGGCCAAGGCCGCCATCCTGTCCGGCCAATACGGCCTCGTGGTCGTCAATTACGCCAACCCTGACATGGTCGGCCACACGGGCGACCTCGCCGCCGTCTGCAAAGCCTGTGAAGCCGTCGACGCCGGCCTCGGCACCCTCCTCGCCGCCATCGACCAGGTCGGCGGTAAGGCCCTCGTCACCGCCGACCACGGTAACGCTGACCAAATGTGGGAGCCGGAAGAAAACTGCGCTCACACGCGCCACACCCTCAGCCCCGTCGAGGTCATCCTCTACGGCAAAGGCTGCGAAAACCTCAAGACGCGCCCCACCGGCCGTCTCGCCGACATCGCCCCGACCATCCTGCAGCTCATGGGCCTCCCCAAGCCGCCGGAAATGACCGGCGAATCGCTGATCGCAGGGTAAGGTAGGGACAGCACCACGTGCTGTCCTAGGCGGATAGCAGATAGCGTTTAGCGGATAGATAACTCCGACGGGACATCCGTCTGCCCGCCAACTTCCCGGTCCCCGCTTCCCCTTTGCCTCCTGTCTCTAAGGTAGGGTTGGCACTGCGTGCCAACCTAGCTGCCTCGGGTAGGGACAGCACCACGTGCTGTCCTAGTTACCTCTCGCGAGCAACGCTCGCGGGTAGGGGCAAGGCTGGACCTTGCCCTCCTATGCAAACAAGGGCGCTGCGAAGCCACGCCCCTACCTTAGTTGCCTCTAGGATAGCACGCAGTGCTATCC
>DBCN01000113.1:0-11746 GCA_002293065.1 Opitutia bacterium UBA957 | reverse complement strand
CCCTTGTCCCCATGTCACCTTGTCCCCTCGTGGCCTAAGGTCACGCTTCCCCTTGCGGCCTTCAGCCGCGCACCCCTTTGCACTGCTTCTAGTGCCGCCTCGCGGCGTCTTACGTTCGCTTACGCCGCCGTACCGCGACCACCGCCAGCGCCAAGGCACCTAACGTCAGCCCATAAGTCGAGGGCTCCGGAATGGCCGTCAACATGATCGCGCCACCGTTGGAATCATAGGACACCACCCACAGGCCAGCATCGCCCAAGGAGCCGTCGGAGAAACGGAACTGACTGAGGTCGACCGCAAAGGCGTCGTTGATGTTCTGATTGGCGCCAAGGTTAAGGGTTCCGTAAGTCGCCAAGGTGAAGCTGCGGGGCGCCGTATTGGCCACGACGTTGTTGTCGAAGTTCAACGGATTACCGACCACATCGGGACCGACCATCGCCAAAGAGATGACGCGGATCGTCGCCTTATTTCCCACCGACAATCCGGAAAGGTCGACGGCACCGATCACGCTTAGGCGGTCATAGCCGACGCCAGCCGCTCCGGCCGCGTCATGAACCTGCCAATCGAGGAAGGCGCCCGGTTCGAGCACGAGGCTCTGCATGCTCAGGACGCCGGGTGAGGCGCCCGGACTCAGGCGACCGCCCGTCCTGACGGAAACAGCGCCTGCGCCACCCGTGCCTTCCAAGACGCCGCCTTGGTTGATCTGCACCGCGTTGGGGACCGAAATCCCCGTTGCGATGGACAAGGTCCCACCGTTGACCGTCACCACCCCGGCACCCAAGGCACCCGTATGGTTTACCCGCAGTTTACCGGCATCCACGCGCACCGCAGCCATGCTTTGGGCGGCGTTGATCGTCATGGTACCGACGCCCGTCTTGCGCACGGTCGCCGTCTGTCCGGAGCCCAGGCGCATCGAACTGGCCAGCGTCAAATCGCCACCGGCGACGTCCAACGTCGACTGCACACCATCCGCCAAGACGATACGCGCGGATAGGTCATCGGTGTTCCCCGGCTCCCACCGCAAGGTGGCGTCCGCAAGCACCGCGATGTCTCCCGTATGGCTGACTCCACCAAGCACGCCCGGAGCGAGACCAAGCGTACCCCCTGAGAGTTCCAACGTGAAGTCGCTACGGAAACGATTGGCGGACCCTGCGAGCACCCACTTACCGACGCCACGCTTGACGATTTTCTGGATTTGATCCGCCGCCGCGGGATCGCCCAGCAGCGTCGAAGCGAAGGTGTTGTCCCCCGTTTGCGTCCCAGTCAGCGTCATGGTCCGCGTCGAGGCGCCATCCGCCGAAAGGGCCAGCAAAGAGGCGGGGGTGAATTGGACTGGGCCAGTTCCAACTGAAGACAGCGTCAGCCCCGAACCGGAGACCGTGAAGCTGCGGTCCGTGCTTTCGCCGGCTCCAGCATACTCCAAAGTGACCGCGCCTTTCAGTTGCAGTTTATCCGCAGCCAAGGGACTGGAATCCCCCAAGGACGAACCGCCGCTTCCCACGCCCAAGGAGGTCACCACGAGTCTACCGCCTTCGAGAATGGTCGCACCGGTGTAAAGATTCGTCCCGGAAAGCACCAAAGTGCCATTACCTGTCTTGGTGAGGTTGGAGGCATTGAAGCCACCATCGCCGTAGACCGCATTCGCCAACGTCAGGGTTCCGGCGTCCACGCCGATCGTCGTATCTCCATCCAAACCGATGGTCATCGTCAAAGCGTTGGCGCCCGCCAAGTTCCGGATAGCTCCCTGCCCACCGACACCCGTGCCCACCACGTGCAGGTGCTCGAACGCCGTGATGTCGCCTTGGAGCGCCAGCGTCGCGCCATTGCGGATCCAAGTCATCGTCGCCCCATTCAGCCCACCCGTCCCCAGCGCGGCGCTGTTCGCGGCGACCAAGGTGCCGGCCTTGACGTCCGTCACGCCCAGGTAGTTGCCAGCGCCTGCCAAGACCCATGTCCCGACGCCTTCTTTGTTCACATGGATGGTGGTCACACCGGGCAAATCGTTGATGCCGGCGGTGAAGGTGTTGGCCCCGGCATTGAGGCCGGTCAAGGTCAGGGTGCGTGCGCCCGGAGACTCCCACCAATTAGGCATCTGGGCACGCGAGAAAACCAAGGTGGCATCGATGGTGCTACCTGAGGCGTCGATGGTGCCACCCCCACCGTTGGTGCTCAGGCGGATCGCCCGATCCGTGGTTTGCGCGGTGGAGCCCGCGAACTTCAAGACGCCCCCGCGGAAGAGCAGACCGATACGGTCATTGTTGGTGTCGCCCGTGCCCAAGCCCAAACTGCTAGGCACGCCGTTGTCCGCCAAGAAGGCGACCTGCAACACGCCGCCAGCCAGGGTCGTTACGCCGGAATAATCGCTTATTCCTGACAAGGTGAAGGCACCGACGCCCGACTTGATGAGGTTCAAGGACGTATCGCCGTTCGTCCCCGTGTTGCCCCCGTTGCCGTAACCATTGTCGGTGATGACGCCCCCGAAATCGCCGGCTTCAACCGTCAGGTTGTTGACCGCGATGGCCGCGCCACCCGCATAGCCGCTCCAGTTTGCGGAATTACGGATGACACCGTTGCCGTTGAGTTCCCCGACGGTCACGGCGGTGTTCCAAAGCTCAAAGACCCCCAAACCGTTCACGTTCAGGCGCAAGCCCGTCTTCCAGGGATTCCAAGCGTCCGTCCGGACGAGGCCATCGTACACCACCAAGTTATCCAAGCCGCTCATGCTACCATTGAAAATCGCGCTGCCCGAACCCGTTTTCACGAGGGTACCCGCCCCAGCGATGGTTTGCCCCGTGGCGGTGGAAAAATCGTTGCCGCGGTTGATCTCCAAGGTCGCTCCGGTCGCGATCGTGATGGCGCCAGTGCCGATGGTGCCGACGGTGCCGCCATCGCCGACCTGCAGCGTTCCCGCCGCGACCTGCGTGGTGCCGGTATAGGTATTGGCGCCGAGGAACACGATCGTCCCCGTGCCTTCCTTGACGAGGTTGGCCGCGGCGACGCCGTTGGCGATGATGCCGTCAAAAGACCCGCTGCCGTTATCCACGCCGATGGCCATCGCCTGGTAGCCAGCGCCAGGATAGCCGGATTTGATCGTGCCTGTACCACTGAGGCGATTGACGCGGACGTTAGCCTCGACGCCATTGAAGACGGCCCCCGCCGCGACGTTCAGGTCGGACTTGTTGTTGGTCCAGACCTCGTTGCCGTTGGAGCCACCCGTGAAGACGCCTTCCTGCACGTCGATGAGCGCGCCCGCATCGAGGGCAAACGTCGCGACGCCTGCGCCCCAAATGATGCCGCCGGTACCGGTCTTGCGGAGCGTGCCCCCGCCCGAAAACAGCGTCGAAGCGCTGTTGCGCTCCCCGCTGCCGCCAACGCTGAATTCCAGGAGCGTACCCGCGGCCACGGCGTGTGAAGGCGAAGCGTAGGTGCTCTGGTAGATCAAGGTACCGGCGGCGAGCGTGACCGCACCGCCGAAGCTGCTGGCGGCGGAGAGACGGAGCGTGCCATTGCCTGCCTTGGTCAGCGTTCCGGCGGCCGCGCCTTCCCAGGACCAGAAGGTGAGCGCACCGGTGACATCCAACGTGCTGCCGTCGCCGACCGTGAACGTGCGGTTACCCTGCAGGTTCAGTTGCGAGGCGATGGTCGAAAGGGCCGCGCCACCCACGGTGACGTCCGAACTGAGGAGGACGTTGCCCCAATCGCCACCGTAAACGAGCCCACGAGAGCTGAGCGTGCCGCCGTTGAGCGCCAGGCCGGACCGGAATTGGGTCACTCCTCCCGACGTGCTCAGCGTGGCGCCCGCACCGACCACGAGGGCGCCGTTCGCGCCGCCCGCACCCCAAGGATTACCCGTCACCCAGTCGCCGCCGGGCAGTTCCACGACGCCTGCGTTGACCGTGGTGGTTCCGTCGTAGGTGATGGTCCCGGTCAGGGTCATCGTACCGCCGCCAGTCTTCGTGAGCACGACCCCGTTGCCGGTGATCGCCGCGCTGACGAGCAGGTCGGTCGCCGCGGCCCCATCGGCGACGTCGACGGCCCAATTGGCGTAACCTCCGTCGGCACGCAGGTTGATGCGGCCCGAGATGACCGCGCTGTTCGCGGCGGCGTTCGTGGTCAGCGCAGTCCGGTTCCATTGGAAAGCATGGCCGTCGGCGGTGCTCGTACCGCCATTGGTCTGGAGTTCACCCCCGGTCATGCTGATGCCGCCCGTGATGTTCCAGATGTGCGAGGACGACGTCTCCGCCTTCACCAGGCCACCGTTGATGGTCAGGGCGGTGAGTTGGTTGAAGAAGCCGAAGCCCGTGCCGTCGCCGGTGGTCACCACGGTGGCGCCCGCGTTCACCGTCAGCGCACCGCCGATCCGGCCGTTTCCGCCGCTGCCAAGCAGGGAGAGGGTCCCGCCGTTGACCGTGGTTCCACCCGTGTAGCCGTTGACCACATTCAGGACCAGCGTGCCGTTGCCGACCTTGGTCAGCCCGAAGTTACCACCGTCTTCGTAGAAGCCCGAGACCGTGAGCGTGTCCGCGTCGACTCCGACGGTGGTGTTGGAGCGAAGGCAGTAGCCAGCACCGCCACCGGGGGCGTTGGTCAGGGCATTGTTGCCCGCAAGGCTGCGGACGGCACCGAGGCCGCCACCACCGGCGCCCCAGACGTGGAAGTGCTCGTCGAGGCTGATGCCACCCTGCAGGGCGAGGGTGGCGCCGTCGCGGATGAAGCTCATCGTCTCCCCGGCGTGGCCGCCGGCGCCGAGCGCCGTGTTGCTCGCCGCGATCAGCGTGCCCGCGGCGATGTCGGTGACGCCGTCGTAACTGTTCGCACCGGCGAGCACGATCGTGCCGCCGCCGTTTTTGACTAAGCCACCCCGTCCCGCCGAGTCGAAGGCACCGCGCTTGAGCACGTTGGTCAGCTCGAGTCGGCTACCGTTGTCGACGGTGATGCTGTTGTTGTTCCCGTTGAGACCGAAACTCACCCCGATGGTCGAGGTCACCCCGCCGCCGGCGGTGATCTGCTCGTTGCCGTTGAAGAGAAAGAGCGCGCCGCGGCTATCATCGTTGGCGCCGCCGGTGACCACGCCACCGTTGAGGTAGAAGTTCGTGATGCCGTTCGCGAAACCGGCGACGGGGTCCATGGACAGCGTACCGCCGGCGTTCAGGGTCAGGGAGGCGATGTTGCGCTGGGCTTCGCCGTAGCCGTTGACGCCGCAGAAGACCCATTGATCGTTGGCGTAGAGGGTGGCGCCGTTATTCACGACCACCGCGCCGGTGCCCAGTTTACTTCGGGTGGCGGTCAGGGTGCCGCCGTTGATCGTGGTGCCGCCGGCGTAGGTGTTGTTGCCCGAAAGGATGAGGGTGCCGGCGCCGGACTTCGCGACCGAGCCCGTTCCGGAAATCCCATAGGCGACCGTGGCGGAACCAGCGGTCACGCGGAACTCAGTGGCGGCGTTGTTCGCCAGCCCCCTGTCCCTCATGCCGGAAAGGCCGGCGTCTTCGAGGATGAGCAGGCCGGCGTCGACCGTGAAGCCGCCGATCTCGTTCACGCCGCTGATCTTCATGGTGCCCGCACCCGTCTTGGTGGCATACCCCCATGAGTTGTTGTCGTAATGGCCGAGTTTGCCCGAGATCAGGAGATCGACATCGCTGCCGCCGTTGACATCGGCGACCGCGAAGGTGCGGTTCTCCGCGCTGACGACGCGGACATCGGCCGAGATGGTCGACATCGACGAGCCACCGACGGTGATGTCGCCGCGGAGCTGGTAGTTGCCTAGGTTCGCGGCCGGCGCGCTGGTGGCGGCGAGTTCACCGCCGTTCAGGACGAGCGCGCCCAAGGACAGCGAGGTGTTGGCCGCGGCCCCATTCGTGAACTTGGCGCCGGCGGCGATGGTCGGAAGGAAGCGGCCGTCCTTGACCGACCCGGTGAAGTTGAGCGTCGCTCCGGCCTCGAGGGAAAGGTTGCCGTTGGCGAGGTTGATGTTCGGGGCGCTGAGGGTGGAGACGACCCCGCCGGTGACCGTGGTGACATCGTCGAAATACCAGTTGCCATAGGTGGGATCACCACCGGTGCCGCCGAGCTCGCCACCGGCCAAGGTCAGGTTCCGGATGTGGGAATGGCCATCCAACGTGAGGAGGCCACCCGCGTTGATCCGGGTCGACGCGACGTTCCAGTAGCGGTTGAAGTTCCCCGCCGCCATGGAGACGGTGCCGCCGGCATTGATCGTGACCGCTCCCTGCAGCACGCCTTGGGAACCACCCAAGGCCAGCGTGCCGCCGTTGACCGTGGTGCCGCCGTTAAAGGTGTTCGCGCCGGAGAGCGTGAGGACGCCCGCACCCGACTTGACGAGGGCGAGCTCGCCGGTCAACGCCCCGGTGAAGGCGGAGGAGCCGGCCTGCGCCACCGTCAAGGTGACCGCACCACCGCTCGCGGCATTGGTGACCGTGCCGGCGCCTTCGAGTCCCGCGATGGTTTGCTGGTTGCCGTTGAGGTCCAAGATCGACCCTGCATCGACAGTCAATCGGCCGGTCGTCGGCAAAAGGTCGCGCCCGCCCGTACCTGTGACGGCCGTCGCCAGCAGCTCCAATTCCGCATAGCCGGCGAAACCGTTCTCCTGCGGTCCAAAGACGAACTGCACCGCCGCAACGTCCTTCGCGAGCACGCCGTTAGTCGCCAAGATCGAGGCAAGGTTCAAGCCATTGAAACCAGCCCCTGGATCAAAGCTCACCGCGCTGCCCGCCAGGGTGACGAAGGTCGTGGGATTTTGGACCGTCGCGACCTTGAGGCTGGCCAAGTTGAGCGCGTCGCGGCCTGAATCGTTCCAGGTCCCATAGAGTTTGGCTCCCACCAAGTCATACCCAAGCGGGGCCGAATTCGTCGGTAAATTGAAGGTTATCTCCTGACCGCTGTTGACGCTATACGCAGAGGCCGCCCCCGCCACCGCCAAACCATCCGTCAAACTCGCCACGGTGCCGCTACCTTCCGCGGCACCACCACCGACATCGGAGCTGGGCGCCACACCCGCGAGTCGATTCGCGGGATCGGCGGCGAAGGCCACGCCCGTAGCGGTGGCAATCGTCGCAGCCACGGTGGTCGCGGTGCTGCGGCTGACCAATTTCAAGGTGCCACCCGCGACGCGGGTATCGCCGCCATGCGCACTGGCGCCTACCAGGCTGAGCACACCCTGCCCGGCCTTGGTCAAGCCGGCGGTGTTGGACGCGGCGATGCCATCGAGCGAATAATTGAGGCCGGCGGCTTCGAGCACGACCGCAGCCGTGCTGTTCTTGATGCGGGGGCCCCAAGCCACGCCGGTGGAGTTGGCGGTCAACCGCAAGGTTCCACCCGTGAAGGTCAGGTCTCCGCTGCCCAAGGCGCCCGCGGCATCGGCGACGACGACGCCTTCCGCCAAATTGGTCCCACCCGCGTAAGTGTTCGTCCCTGTGAGCGTCAACCAACCGCTCCCCGTCTTCAGCAACTGGCCGGAGCCGCTCAACACGCCGGAGAGGATCGCCCCACCGGTCGGGGTCTGCAACTCGTTCACCCCCGCGGCCAAGACGAGGCTATTGGAAATCAGGAGATCGCGCACGAGCGTGGCGCCATCGCCCGCATCCGCCAAGGTGGTGAAGTTGGCCGCGGTGCCGTCGCCTCGACCCTGTCGATCGACGCCGAAACCGAAACCGGTCGCCCAGATGTCCACACCGCTGTAGCCTGCCCCACCGGACGCGTTCATGAAGCGGGCGTCGATCCGATGCCAGCCTGCGGAGAGGTCGATGCTGCCCACCGTTACGCTGTTCCACGCACCGTCGTTGAGCAGCACGGTGTCGTTCACCTTCAGCCAAGCCGCGTCGTCCACGGCCTCACCGAACGTCCAGCGACCCGCCGTGGCGGCGTAGACGTAACCGGAATAGTTCCATTGCTGATTATTGCCCCACCCGGCGTTTGTGTTCGCCATCGTGGTGGTCAAACGCGTGGCGGTGCGAGGGTTGGCTTGATTCGGATCCAAGGACCCGACCGTCAATCGGCCTTCATGGAGGCCCGGCAAGGCGTTCAGGACGAGCTTGCCGGCATTAAGTGTCAACGTGCCCGTCCCGAGAGCCGCATCGTTCTTGAGCGAAAGGGTGCCTGCGTTGAGGACGACCCCGCCGCTGTGGACGCTGGCCCCAGCCAAGGCGAGCACGCCGGTTCCCGTCTTGGTGATGACACCCCCACGGACGTTGCCCGTGAGATTCAAAGTGGAACCGGCATCGACCTGGACCGCGACGGTGGCATCCAGATTCAAGCGCGCGGCACTGATGGTCGAAGTGGTCGCGCCCGTCGCGAGCAAAAGGCCGTCGATCGTCCATCCGCCCCACTGGCCATTGATAGCGCTGGCCCCCAGTTCGCCACCGGCCAAGGTGAGGTTCTGGACGTGGGAATGGCCGTTGATCGTCAATAGTCCGCCCGCGTTGATGCGGGTGGAGCTGACCGCCCAATAAGCGTTGTCGACACCCCCGGGTTGGTTCACGACCACTTGGCCGCCGTTGATGACGATATCGCCGGCCGAACCACCCGTCAGGGCGCCGTTGATCGTCAAGGTCGCCCCGCTCGCATAGGCATCGCCGGCGCTGTAAGTGTAATTGGCCGCATTCCACGCGTCGCCACCCGTGACGGTGATGACTCCCGCCACGCTCGCGGCACTCAGCGTGCCGGTCCGGAACGAGAGATAGGGATTCATGCCCCCATCGAAATGCAGCGTCGAACCGGACCCGCCAATCACCGCGAGCCCCAGGTTGGTGCTGGGGTTGTCGACCAAGCCTTGCAGGACGCTGCCCCCGAAACCCCAGCTGACCGACGAGCCCGAAGCGTACGCGCCGGTGGTGCTCACCGGCGAGGCCAACGCCGTCGCGCCCGGGACCGCCGCGCCACCCGCGGCCGTCCACGCCGCGTTGGCCAAGCCCAAGTAGGAACCACCCACACCGCCACCCCACGTGGGATTCGCGTTCTGCAAGGTCAGGTAGGCCGGCCCGACGATCTGCTGCCCCACCAAGCTGGTGAGATCGAAATGCATGTACTGACCATCGCCCGCCGCACCGCGCCAATAGAGCCGACCGCCGGCGTTGACCGAGCTGAAGGTCGCGTTGCCTCCCATGTAATCGGCGTAGTCGGTGGCGACAATCACCCGGGAGGCGGCATTGCTGACTTGGATGCCGTCGAAACTCAATGTTTCGCCGGATAGCTTCGGAGCGGCGACCGCGAGGAGTGCGGCGGCGACGAGGGTGGCGCGGGAGATACGGCTAGAAGCACGAAGGCGGGAGGTCATCGGATAAGGGGGCCGCGCGGGTAGGCGCAGACTTTGAATTGGGGTTCTGGAATCCTAAGCCGCCCCACCCACCGAGCAATATATAAGAATCATAAACCGTGCTCCATTTTCGGTCGTATAATACATAATAACGCCCGCCCATCTCGCGCTTGGTTTCGTCACCCGGGCGCCTACCAACTTCCCGGTCCCCGCTTCCCCTTTGCCTCCTGTCTCTAAGGTAGGGTCGGCACTGCGTGCCGACCTAGTTGCCTCCTTGCCTCGGGTAGGGTCGGCACTGCGTGCCGACCTAGTTGCCACGGCCTCTGCACACGGTGCGCAACTGTATCTCGGTTATTCCCATCCCCCATCCCCTATCCCCTCAGGATGTAGCTAGGATAGCACGCAGTGCTATCCCTTCCTGTAGCAACGTTTGCACTTTTGCACAGGCCCTGGGCCGATTTGCACCTTCCTGCCATCCCCTATCCCCCAACCGCTATCCCCATTGTTCTCACCTTTGCACTGCATCTTCCGCCTTGTCCCCATGTCCCCTTGCGGCCTTCAGCCGCCCACCCCCTCGTGGCCTTAGGCTACACGCGCAAGCCCGTCGCGAAGGTGATGCCGAGGGAATCGGCCACCGCCCGCAGGATTTCGATCTCGGCGGCTTCGGCGACGTCGTCATGCAACATGGCGACGCCGCAGGCCCGCACGAAGCGACGGCGCTCGAAGACGCTTTGGGCGGCGATCACGGCCAAGGCTTCATCGACTTTCTGGAGGTCAACCTCCGACTCCGGCAAGATGGTGGTCGCCACGTCCGGCCGGGCAAGCTCCGCGACGCCCAAGGCAAAGGCTTCCTGCTGCGCTTGCGCGGTTTCGCGCGAGGTGCGCACCACGGCCGAGAGGACCAAGGCATAGCTGACCGAGAGGCCAACCAAGGGCGGCGGGCCGGAACGCGCGACGTCATCGAGGTACCGGCGCATCGAGGCCTGCACCAACAAGACGATGAGGCCGTCGTTCGCATCAAAGCCGACTTTCTGGATGGCGAGACGGAATAGCGCCAGCTGGGCCTTGGAGAGCTGGCGTAAAGCCGGCATCGAAAGGTCAAGCAGCGGCACGCGCGAACCGGCGGGCAAGGCCTGCAGCAACGGGGACAAACGGAGGGCCTCCGCAATAACTTCCCCTCCGGCCAACCCCCGGGCCGTGACCAACTGCTGCGCGCGCAGTTCGGGATTCTGACGGAGGATGAGGCCAAGGACGATGGCCATGGCCCCGATGGAATCCGCTGCCGAAGCCCGGAGTTCCATCGGCAAGGTGCCGTGGAAGCCAACGGCTTCCTGGATTTCAAGGTTCGTCGGGATGCGATGAGCACGGGCCGGGCGGACGGGCGGCGGGATCGCCGCGGCGGACTGACGACCCGAGAGGCCAGCCACGGGTTCATCGGAAACATCAACGGGGTCGACGTCGGGAATCACCCCATCAAACGTCGGCTGCAAGCGGCGGATGCGCTCCCCGATCGGCGGATGCGAGGAGAAGATGAACTCCATGAAGCCGCCTGTGGACGAAAAGAATAGGTGCTGCGATTCCAGCTCGGTCGTCGAGGCCTCACGCTGGCCGACCTTCAGCCCCGCGATCTTCTTCAACGCCCCGGCCAAGCCATCGGGATTGCGCGTGAACTGCACGGCGGAGGCATCCGCGAGGAATTCCCGCTGGCGGGAGACCGACGCTTGGATGATCCGCGCGAAGAGGACGCCGCCCAACCCCAGCAGGAAGATGACGAGCCCAGCCATGGCGAGCGGAACGCCGACCTTGGCGCTGTCCTTGCCTCTCGCATGCCGCATCAGGCGCATCAAGATGTAGCCGAGCTGCGAGAGCGCCGTCAGGCCGGCGATGGTGCCGATGATGCGCAGGTTGAGCTTCATGTCGCCATTACCGATGTGGCTGAACTCGTGCGCGATCACGCCCTGAAGTTCGTCGCGGGTGAGATGGGTCAACGCCCCCCGGGTCACGGCCACGGCGGCGTCCTGCGGATTGTTCCCCGCGGCGAAGGCGTTGATCGTGCTGTCGTGGTCGACGATGTAACAGGCCGGTTTCGGTAGACCGGCCGCCAAGGACATTTCTTCGACGATGTTCAGGTAACGGCGCTCCGCCAAGTCCTTGGTGTGCGGCGAAACCGGCCGACCGCCGAGGCTCTGCGCGACGAAGGCACCGCCTTGGGCGAGTTCGGAGACGCGCACCCAACTGGTCCCCAGGATGACCACCAAGGCCGTCCCCGACGTGGCGAAGAAGAGCTTAGGCTGGAACCAATCAAGTTCGCCACCATCCATCCCATAGGCCTTCGCATAGACGGCGATCGCATACAGGCTGCCGGTCAGCACCAATACGGCCAACACCAAGAGCACGACGAGCTTCGTCGTACGTCCACGGGCCTCATCCTGGGCCCGGAAGAAATTCATGGTGGCCGCCATGGGGCGACTTAGGGGTTAG
>DBCN01000067.1:3053-8136 GCA_002293065.1 Opitutia bacterium UBA957 | reverse complement strand
TCTTCGCCGGGCAACTGCACTTCCAGCGACAAGTCGCCCACGGGGCGGATGACGGGCTCGGCGACGCCGAAGGCGTTGACGCGTTGCTCCATGACCGTGATGGCCTGCGCCACCATCTGGGCCGGTTCCATGTTCGACTTATCCCCGCTGGACTTTTCGCCGGACTCCGCGCCCGTGGGATCGACCTTCAGGGTGAACGATACCCCGCCTTGCAGGTCGAGGCCCAGCTTGAGCCTGCCTTGCGAAGCGAGCAGCTGCTGCTTCAGGACCAGGATGTTTCGCTTCGCGAGATCGGGTTCGCGGACGAAATCCTTCTCGTCGTAGAAGAACGGCAGGAGGTCCACGCTGCCCGCGCGGCCCTTGCCTTCGCCGATGTCACGCAAAGCCTGATAGTAGGAAACCGACTTTTGATCGGCCGGCACCGCCGAATCCTTGTAGTCGCGGAGGCGCTTCTTGGCTTCCGCATGAATCTTCTCGAAGGCCGGCTTATCCTTGATGACCTGCGTCGGGACGAAGTCCTCGAGGGGGGTTGGAGCGATGGGGTAGAACTCGTACCAGGCGGCTGCCAGGGCGAGAACGGATACCGCCACCTTCCAGAACCAAGTCCTGGATGTCATGGGTGTGTCGTCGTTAAGGGGTGGAAGAATTAGGCCTGGATGGCCTTGGCGGCTTCCTCGGCTTTGCCGACGATGGCCGACTTGTGGACGACCATGCGGCCGCTCTCGATCTCGATGGTCACGCGGTCATCCTTGATGTGGTAGACCTTGCCGTAGATACCGTTGGCCAAGATGACCTCGGCGCCGACCGCGAGCTCGGACTGCAGCTTTTCGCGCTCCTTCTGCAGCTTGCGCTGGGGGGCGACGAAGAAGAAGTACATGGCTGCGATGAACAGCAGCATCGGGGCGAAACTGAGCAGCGACTCCCCCAAGGTGGGAGTCGCGGCCGCATCTGCCGCAAGTACTTGAATACCAATGGTTTGAATGTTAATCATTGTTGTTTTGTTTGGAAATGGGGACCGAGAACCACCATGAAATGAGGCGGAAAGGCAAAAAGGCAAGCCCCAGCTCGGTTCGGAATGGTTTTGCTAAGCCCCTCGGATACGGTCAGTGTGAATAACTTAATCCATGAACGAAGCCTCCCCGGAGCCCGATTCAGCTGCTCCTCATGCGCTAGCCAAGCCGCTCACGCTTGCTGCGACCATCGCCGCCCTCGGGGTGGTCTTCGGGGATATCGGTACGAGCCCTCTCTACGCCTTCAAGGAGTGCCTCCGCGTCAAAGACGCGGCGGGTAATTTCTTAGGGGTTAGCATGGTCATCCCTACCCTCTCCTTGATCATCTGGTCCCTGATCCTGGTGGTGATGTTCAAGTATGTGCTGTTGGTGATGGAGGCTAACGAAGACGGCGAAGGCGGAATCATGACCTTGGTGTCCTTGGCTTCCAGTAAAGACCCGGCCAAGGGCAAACGGAAGCACCGCAGTTTCCTGGTCCTCTTGGGGGTGTTTGGCGCCGCCCTACTCTATGGGGATGGCGTCATCACGCCGGCCATCTCGGTGGTCTCCGCCCTCGAAGGGGTCAAGGAAGCCAACGAGCGGCTCCATGGCCCGCTGGGGGCCGAGTTCCTCAAATACTTCATCCCAACCGCGGCCGTCATCATCCTCGGGGGGATTTTTTGGCTGCAAAAAATCGGCACCGGCAAGGTCGGTCTTTATTTTGGACCCATTACGATGATTTGGTTCCTCGTCATCGGCGGACTCGGCGCGCTCGCGCTTGTCCTGAATAGCCAAGTCCTCGGCCAGATCATTTGGGCCTTCAACCCACTCGAAGGGGTGCAGTTGCTGCTGAATCGACCGACCATGGGGATTCTCATCCTCGGGGCGGTCTTTCTCTCGGTCACCGGGGCGGAAGCCCTGTACGCAGACATGGGGCATTTTGGACAAAAACCGATTCGCGCCGCTTGGAGTTTCATCGTCTTCCCCGCGTTGCTCCTGAATTACCTGGGCCAAGGCGCCTGGGCGCTCGCGCATCCCGACGAACTGCTGACGGCGGGTTTCAATCCCTTCTTCAACATGGCACCGAACTGGGCGCAGATCCCGCTGGTGGTCATCGCGACGCTCGCGGCCATCATCGCCTCCCAAGCCCTCATCGCCGGCGCCTTCTCGATCACGATGCAGGCCATCCAGCTGAACTACCTCCCCCGGATGCGCGTCGAGCGGACCTCCGATGTGGAATCCGGCCAAATCTACGTCCCGATCATCAACTGGATGCTCATGATCGGCTCCATGTATCTCGTCCTGCACTACGAGAACTCCGAAAACCTCGCCAGCGCCTACGGCATCGCCGTCAGCCTCACGATGATCGTGACGACCATCCTCTTCGGGCAGTATGTGCGGCACCGGCTCAAGATACCGTCCGTGGCGGCCTACGCCCTGCTCTCGCCTTTCATCATCCTCGAACTGCTGTTCGTCCTCGGAAATGCCCATAAGATCCTACCCAACGGCTGGATGCCTTTGGCCATCGGGGTCGTGGTTTATTACCTCATGGCTGTCTGGAACAAGGGACGGATCGCGATGAAGAAGAAGCTCCAGATCGGGGCGGGCAACGAAGAGTGCGGCCACTTCCTCGACAGCGTCGAAGAGCATTTCAACCAAGGGAAGATGAGCCGGGTCAAGGGGACCGCCATCTACCTCGCGGGCTCCACCAAGGCCGTGCCGATGGCCTTGGCGCATAACCTGAAGCACAACAAGGTGCTGCACGACCACATCATCATCGTGACGCTCAAGGTCGACGATGACCGCGCCATCGTGCCGACGGCCGAACGCGTTCGCTTCGACATGCGCCGTCCCAAGTTCTGCCGCCTGGATGGTCACGAGGAGTTTCCCGCCGTGCTCTCCGTCACGGGCCTCTTCGGATTCCGCGAAAAACAGGACGTCTTCACCGTCCAAGAGGCCGCCTTCAAGGAACTCGGCATCAACCCGAGCGAGCTCGACACGACCTACTTCCTCAGCCGCGAGACGATCGTCCGGGCCACCTCCGGTTTCTCCCTCAATGCGGTGCAGGAAAAGCTCTTCGAGGTGCTCAATCGCAATTCCCTCTCGGCGACGGCCTACTTCAACCTACCGCCCGGTCGCGTGGTCGAGCTCGGTATGCAGGTGGAGCTCTGAGCGCGCTCAGCGCGCGGGGGCTTCGATCCGGAAGACAAACGCCTGCACGCAGGGGTGGTTCTCTTCGTCGACCATCTCGCTGGGGGTGGCGATCACGCAGACGGCGCCCAGTTGCTCCCACGGCAGCGCATCGGGCCAGCCCAGCATCGTCACGCGCGAACCCGGCGCCGGCCGGAAGGCCTTGGTCCGCACCTGCTTGCCGGGCCAACCTTCGGCGATGAGATACGTCACGCGACCATCGGCGGAACGCGTGAACGTGAAGCGGCCTTCCGGCGGCAGGACCGGCGTCACTTGGCTGAGGGCCTCGGCGTTGACGTTCAGCCAGGCCTCGACGTACAGGAAGTAGTCCGACTGCACCGGATCGGTGGGCGTCAGGGCCTTATGCGGGTCCGCTTCCACCCTGCCCGCCGAGATGTCCGCGATCAGCTGGCGCAAGGCAGCTTCCTTGGTCTCCGGGACCGTCCGGCAGGCCACCAAAAGCAAAACAGCCATCGGAATCCAGATGGCTGCTCGCGACTTCATGGGACAACTTACTTGGCGCCCTTGCTCTTGGCGACCAAGGCGTAGAAACGGTCGAAGAGCACGTCGGCGTCGTTCGGGCCCGGGCCCGCTTCCGGGTGGTACTGCACCGAGAAAACAGGCTTATCCTTCAGGCGCAGTCCGGAGACGGTATTGTCGTTGAGGTTGATTTCCGTGACGATGGCACCGCAGCGGTCGAGCTCCTCGGCCTTGGAGGCGAAACCGTGATTCTGGGCGGTGATCGAAACCCGGCCTTCCTCCGTATTCTTCACGGGCTGATTGCCGCCGCGGTGGCCGAACTTCAGCTTGTAGGTGGTGGCGCCGATGGCGTGCGTGATGATCTGGTGACCGAGGCAGATGCCGAAGACCGGGTAGGTCTGGATGAGATCCTTGACCGCTTCGTGCGCATACTTGAGGGCCGCGGGATCGCCGGGGCCGTTCGAGAGGAAGACGCCGTCGGGATTGTAGGCGCGGATCACGGAAGCCGGCGTGGTGGCCGGGAAGACCTGCACGTCAAAGCCCGACGCCACGAGGCGGCGGAAGATCGAGGTCTTGGCGCCGAAGTCATAGGCGGCGATGCGGTAACGCACCGGACGGTTCTTCGGCTTGTTGAGGTTCGTACCGGTGACGGTGAAGGCCTCGCAATCGCCAGCGGTGGCGTTGTAATTATAGGCGGCCTTGCAGGTGACTTCCTTGACGAAGTCAGCCCCGACGGTACCGGTCCAGGCACGCGCGCGTTTGAGGGCTTCTTCATCGCTCAAGCCTTCGGTGGAAAGGCAGGCCTTCATCACACCCGCGGAGCGGAGCTTCTTGGTCAACGAGCGCGTGTCGAGGCCTTCGATGCCGGGGATGCCGTACTTCTTCAGCCAAGTGCTGAGGTCGGTCGTGGCGCGCCAGTTGGAGACGATGGGCGACAGCTCGCGGACGACGAAACCGGCGACGTGCGGACGGGCCGACTCGAGGTCTTCTTCGTTCACGCCGTAGTTGCCGATCTGCGGGGCGGTCATGGTGACGATCTGACCGAAGTACGAAGGGTCCGTGAGGATTTCCTGGTAACCGGTCATGCTGGTGTTGAACACCACTTCGCCGCAGAGGGTGGCCTCAGCCCCAAATGCCCTGCCCCGAAGAATGGTTCCATCTTCAAGAGCGAGCACAGCGTGGCGAGTCATGAGTCCGTTTTGAATGACCGAACGCCCTCCGTGTGAAGCAAAAAAGAGAACAATCGTCCAAACGACCGAACTCGGGACTTAGAGCCCCTTCGTCGGATCGCCGCCCAAAGGGACCGGCGGACGGGCACGGACGTCCAAAGCGTCGGCCGAATAGGGCTTATGGACCTGCCAACCCGCCCGGAATGCACCCCCGACGGCCTTGATGTGGTCCGTAATGGCCTTCAGGACGGCGGG
>DBCN01000067.1:0-2912 GCA_002293065.1 Opitutia bacterium UBA957 | reverse complement strand
TCCGCACGGTGGAGGGACTCCGCCAACGGGGGCTTAGCCCATTTGGGGCTCACGGTCACCCACGCAAAGCCCGGGACAATCGGATAAGCCCCGCAGGTTTCCAGGTGGGCAGGTAGACCAACCGACTTAAGGGCAGCCAGCAGCGGCGCGAGGTCATGGACGCAGGGCTCGCCTCCGGTGATGACCACGAACTGGGGGGCGGAGGCGAGCGCTTCGTCAGCCAACTCGGCCGCCGTGGCCTTAAGGACCTGCTTCGGGACGTACTGGGCGTGCCACGTCGAGGCGGAGTCACACCAGGCGCACTTCACGGGACAGCCCTGCAGACGGATGAAGAAGGCCTTCCGTCCGAGATGGACGCCCTCCCCTTGCCAACTCAGGAAAGTCTCGTTGACCGGATAATGCTCAGCCATGGCGGGCAGCCGGCTGGTAGCTCGCCTTGTTCTTCGTGTCTTCGTGCAGGATGATCTGACGGACCCACGCGCGGCCTGCGGTCTCCTGGCGCACCATCGGGTCAAAGGTCTCGAACAGGTGCTGGGCGATGCCTTCGGTGGAAACGGATTCGATGACGAGCGGACGGAAAAGTTTCGGGTAATCCTTGAGGAGCTGCTCACGGACGGGGTCGGACTTCGCGAACAGGCACGCGTGGTCAAGATTATCGGCGATCCACTGCTTGAGAAAACCAAGCCCACCGAAATCGACGACGAAGCCACGCTCATCGAGACGCTCACAGCCAAACTCGATCTCGATGGCCCAATTGTGCCCATGCAGGAAGGAACAATGCCCCTCATGCCGGTGCTGGCGATGGGCGAACGGGATATCCCGATAGGTCTTGCTGCAGGTGAACATGCGCAAGGAAGGATTAGGCGAGGCCACAGGCCCGCCGCAAGGCACATTATGTCCGCTCGCCATCCAAACGGGCCAAAAAGAGGCCTACCGCATCCTCATACGGCAGGCCTCGAGGGCTAGGCAGCGAGGGCTTAGAACGTATGCGAGAGGCCGACCGACCACACGTCGGCGGCATGCACCGGATTCACCAACGAGGTCGCGGACTTCGGCACATAGCTGCGGATTTCCACCGGCTTGCTGAAGTACACGTAGGCATTGGTGCCGGCCGCGACCTTATAGGTCAGGCCCGCGGCGACCGTGGTGGTGAGTCCACCGGTCTCCAGGTCCTCGACATACTGGGCATTGACCGTGGCTTCGGTGTTCTTGTCGCGGAACTGCCGGAGGAGCGAAGCCTGCGCGGAGACGGCTAACTTATCGGTCAGCTGGTAACGGGCGCCGGCATTAACGGCGATCGTCGAACCCGGACGGAAGTGCGCATCGCTGAGCACCGGCACCTGCGCCTGCAGTGAGACGAACTCGGTGAGCTTGTCCGAGGGGGCGCCGAAATCCTTGCGGACGCCAGCGAGGAGATCCGTCGAACCCGTCCCCGGCTGCAGATACTTGCGCGAGAGACCACCCGCAGGGTCAGCGAAGACGATATTGTCCTTGCCCGTGGGCAGCTTGACGCCGGCGTTCACCGTAAAGCCCGACCAATTCAGCCGCGTGGCGACGACAACATCGCCGAGACCAACGACCTGCTGGTGATACTGCGTGGGGTTGGGTACAGCCAATGACGGGACTTTATCCGTATTAAGGCGACGTTCGATCCGCGGTACGGACAACGACCAGGTCTGACCCGCGAAGGTCGTTTCCAAGGTCGCCGTGAGGATATCGTGCGTGCCATACCAGTGAGCATGGGCACCGCTGTTGCGCTCGGACTGATCAATCAGGTCAAGACGCAGGTCGAGGGTGTAGGCGCCAGCGGGGGCCGCGGGGCGGTCGCCGAGGGTATCGACGCAGACTTTGACGCAACCGCAGGGACAGGCCTGCGCAGCCGTGTAGGCACCGAGGGCGAGAAGGAGGAAGAGGTTCTTTTTCATGATGTTATGGATGTTATTTCCACCCCGACGGGGTGTGGCGAAGCCACCGTCAAGGCAGGGTTGCGCATCCTAAAGAGGACGCGACTTGGGAAGGGAATGAAGCCACATGCGGGCCGAACTAACCGCAGCCCGCGACGGTGATCAGGCCTGAACCTTCGGCGGCGGGACCGGGACTTCGCGGAGCTGCGTGATCACGGACCAGCGTTCGCGCCCGACCTCGAGTCGGTGCGCGGACAACGCGGCAAATCCTAAAGTGGCGAGCGGCAACGTGGCATCAGCCTTCACCTTCGCCTTCACGGCTTCCTGCTTGGCAAGCGGCGTCTGCTCCGACTGGGTACGGCCTTCGCTGGCGACCTTACACAAAGTACAGGCTTCATCGGTCATGGTCTTCGCGACGGCCGCACCGGCGGACATCGTGCGGGCGTTGGCGGCCGACATGTTCACCCAAGCGACGACCTGCAGGAGGTCCCAAGACAATCCCGACGCCGCCGCCCAAGCCGCGAGTGCGGCCCAAGCAACGAAGATACGGAAACGTCCGAGCACGCCCCACCCTTTCCATCGCTGAAGATGCTGACAAGCGGATAGACACCCGCCGCTCACCTATCAGTTGGCCTTACGGTCGAGTTAAGCGAGGTAAGCCGTCGGATCCTTCACCCCGGCCTGGACGAACGCTTCCTTACGCTCCACGCAGGTACCGCACTTACCGCAATGCTTGTCGCCGCCCACGTAGCAGGACCAGGTGAGTTCAAGCGGCACACGCAACTCGACGCCCCGACGCACGATGCCGGTCTTATCCATCCCGACAAAGGGTCGCTCCAAACAGACTTCATGCCAGTCAGCCAGCCGGATGGCCTTATCCAGGGCGTCCGCAAAAACAGGGCGACAGTCCGGATAGATGGCATGATCGCCGCCATGGGCGCCATAGGCGACCGACGAAGCCTTGAGCGACATCGCCCACGAAGCGGCCACCGCGATGAGGAGCATGTT
>DBCN01000001.1:9031-17236 GCA_002293065.1 Opitutia bacterium UBA957 | reverse complement strand
CTCGGTGCGGGTGAGGCCGATGCCTTGGGCGCCGAACGCGAGGGCCTGGGCGGTCTGCTCAGGGTTGTCGGCGTTGGTGCGGACCTGCAGGCGGGTGGCCTGCGAGCACCACTTCATCAACTGCACGTAGTTCTTGTACTTCTCGGTCTTCTGCGCGGCCTTGTCGTTGTTGAGCAGGCCGGCGACGATTTCCGAAGGCGCGGTCTTGATCTGACCGGCGTAGACCGTACCGGCGGTACCGTCGATGGAGAGGTAGTCGCCTTCCTTGAAGGTGTGACCGGCGATGGTCGTCGTCTTCTTGTCGTAGTCGATCGCGACGGCGGCGGCGCCACAGACGCAGACCTTACCCATCTGGCGAGCCACGAGCGCGGCGTGCGAGGAAACACCACCGCGGGCGGTGAGGATGCCTTCGGCGGCGATCATGCCGCGGAGGTCTTCCGGGGAAGTCTCGACGCGGACGAGGAGGACCTTTTCGCCCTTCTCGGCGGCGACGACGGCACGGTCGGCGTTGAAGTAGATCTTGCCGGTGGCGGCGCCGGGGCCGGCCGGGAGACCGGTGGCGATGGCCTTGGCCTTCTTGACTTCCGCGAGGTCGAAGATCGGGGCGAGCAGCTGTTCGAGCTGGTCGGCCGGGTTGCGCATGATGGCGGTTTCCCAGTCGATGAGCTTTTCCTTCACCATGTCGGCGGCGAACTTCAGCGCGGCGGCGGCGGTGCGCTTGCCGTTACGCGTCTGGAGCATGTAGAGCTTACCTTCCTGGACGGTGAACTCGATGTCCTGGACGTCCTTGAAGTGCTTCTCGAGGGTCTGACGGACCTTCATGAGCTGGGCGAAGCTCTCGGGCATCACGGCCTTGAGCTTGCTGACCGGCTCCGGGGTGCGGACGCCGGCGACGACGTCTTCGCCCTGGGCGTTGATGAGGAATTCACCGTAGAACTCGTCCACGCCGTTGGCGGGATTGCGGGTGAAGGCGACGCCGGAACCGGACTTGCTGCCGGTGTTACCGAACACCATGGCCTGCACGTTGACGGCGGTGCCCCACTCGGCCGGGATGTTGTACTTGCGGCGATAGACGATCGCGCGGTCGTTCATCCAGGAAGAGAACACGGCACCGGCGGCGCCGCGGAGCTGTTCCCACGGATCGTTCGGGAAGACGCGGCCCGTGCGATCCTTGACGAGGGCCTTGAAGCGCTTGACGAGTTCCTGCTGGTCACCGGCGGTGAGGGCGGAGTCTTCGACGTCGCCGTCGTACTTCTCGTGCTTGAATTCTTCGATGACCGTTTCGAACGGTTCATGGTCTTCGCCTTCGCGCTTCTGCACGCCGAGGACGACGTCGCCGTACATCTGGATGAAGCGGCGGTAGCAATCCCAAGCGAAGCGGGCGTTGTTGGTGGCCTTCTCGAGGGCGACGACGGACTGGTCGTTGAGGCCGAGGTTAAGGATGGTGTCCATCATGCCCGGCATCGAATCGCGAGCGCCCGAGCGGACGGCGACGAGGAGGGGCATGCCGGAGGTGGCGCCGAACTGGGTGCCCATGATCTTCTCCATGTTCTTCGACGCCGGCTTCCATCTGAGACTGGAGCGAAGCGGGGTAGGTACGCTTGTTGGCGTAGAAGTAGGTGCAGACTTCGGTCGTGACCGTGAAGCCGGGAGGCACCGGGAGACCGATGCGGGTCATTTCGGCGAGGTTAGCGCCCTTGCCGCCGAGCAGGGCCTTCATCGAGCCGTTGCCGTCAGCTTTGCCGTCGCCCCAGGTGTAAACGACCTTGGTCGACTTGGTGGTTTTGGAGTGGGATTGGGTTTTCTTTGCCATGGTAGAGATTTGGAGGATACGGCGATAGTCAGACCGTAGGTCGGGGTCCATCGACGAAGGGCAAAAGAAGGGGAAACCGCGACAGGGTGTCAATGGATTAGGGGCGACGCCGAGGGCATCCCGCCCTTGCGCCTTGGCTCCGCTTCCTTTCAGCGTGCGTAACCGCTTTAGGACTTGCAGCTATGCAGGACCGCCAGGACCGCCAAGACCACCGCCACGAAAAACAGGCTCAAAATACCGAATTTCCAACCTCCCGGCTTGCTTTCGGAGCCTTCCCGACGGTCTTTCTTACGAAAAGCTTTCCGTCCCGCAGAGGTGACGTGTTGGACCGTGACATCCGGGTAAGCCCGGCCAGGAACCTCCTTGCGGACGCCTTTAATGAGACCCAAATCAATGAGCTCCACGAAGGCCAAGGCTTTCCGCTCGGCGGGGAGACGGTCAAAGGCATTGCACTCACGGCCCACGATCAAACGCTCCAAGCCGAGTTTGGCGTCGGAGGTGATATGGCGGCGGGTGGACTGGGGTTCTTCTTGGCTCAAGCGGTCGTTTACTGAACATTGGTCATCATCTTTTGACCCTCCAAGGTGCAAATCATTTCGGACCTGAACCGCAAAAATAATCCTAAACCTCCGCACACGCCCCGCGACCATGCCCTCAATCCAGACCGACCTCCCCGTGGCACTCTCCATCGCCGGCTCCGACAGCGGCGCCGGCGCCGGGATCCAAGCCGACCTTTTGACATTCGCCGCCAATGGCGTCTATGGCACGACGGCGATCACCTGCCTGACCGCTCAGAATCCGCTCGGGGTCTCCGGTGTGCAGGCGACTGCCCCAGCCTTCGTCCTCGAACAATGCCGCCAGGTCGCCGTTCATTATCGTCCCAAAGCCTTGAAAACAGGGATGTTGCTGAACGTTGAGATCGTCGAGGCGGTCGCCGCTTTCATCGCGGAAGCGAAGATTCCCGCCGTCGTCGACCCGGTCATGGTGGCCTCGAGTGGCGCCACGTTGCTGTCCGCCGAAGCGGTCAGCGCGGTGCGGCGGCAACTGCTGCCCCTGGCCGCCGTGGTGACGCCCAACCTCGATGAGGCGACCATCCTTCTCGGACGGAAAGCGCTCGGCGGAAAACACGGCCCCGCGGAAGCGCTCGAACTGGCCCGACTCTTCGGCGTGCCTTTCTTGGTGAAAGGCGGCCATGCGGAGGGCGATGCTCTCGTGGACGCTTTGGCCTGGCCAGACGGACGGACCCTCACGCTCACGGCGCAACGCATCCCGGGCATCGATACGCATGGCAGCGGTTGCACACTTTCCGCCGCCATCACCGCTCACTTGGCCCGGGGCGAGACCTTGGCGCAAGCCGTCCAATCAGCACACGCCTACCTGCAGAATGGGATGAAAAATTGTATGCAAGTCGTTGGCTTAAAGCATATTAAGCATTAGGACGTCTTTTAATTAAGGCGAAACCGGCCGAAACGCCCGTTGCGCGGGTCAAACCATGCCCCGACTGAAAAGATTCGGGGAACCCGATCAAAGCTGCCGCCGCAAAATCCCTGGCGGGCGAGACGTTGGACTAGGGCCGGGCTTTTTAGGGAGCAAACCAAAGGTGAACATGTTTTCACCCATCTCACTCCAAAAGGGTTATTCACACTTGCCCCCTTCCCTTCCGCTCCTTTTCTAACCCATTCCCTGCGGTCTCCAACCGCCCTACCGACCATGCCCAAAAAGAACGCCGCCAAGCACTCCTCGTCCCAAACTCCGACCGCTGTCTCCGCCAAGACCGGCGTCAAGATGCGCGGCTGCGACGTCATGGTGCGATGCCTCGAAAACCTCGGCGTGGACACGATCTTCGCCTACCCCGGCGGCGCTTCCATGGAGCTCCACCAAGGACTGACGCGCTCCAAGAAAATCCGCACCATCCTGCCGCGCCACGAACAAGGCGGTGCGTTCATGGCACACGGTTACGCCCGTGCTACCGGCAAGCCCGGCGTCTGCATGGCGACCTCCGGTCCCGGCGCGACGAACCTCGTCACGGCCATCGCCGATGCGCACATGGACAGCATCCCGCTGATCTGCATCACGGGCCAAGTCTACCAACAGTTCATCGGTCGCGCGGCCTTCCAGGAAACCGACTTCTACGGCATGACGTTGCCGATCGTGAAGCACTCCTTCCTCGTGCTCGATTACAACGAGCTGCCGAGCATCATGTACAAGGCGTTCAAGATCGCCACGACGGGTCGCCCGGGCCCCGTCGTCATCGACATCCCGAAGGACATCCAGCAGCATGAGTGGGTCCCCGTTTTCCCGAAGTCCGCGAACGACGTCGACATCCCCGGCCTACAGGTCCCCCCGAAGGCTCCGGACGAGAAGTTCGCCGAAGTCCTGCGCCTCATCGAGAAGGCCAAGCAACCCGTCCTCTACATCGGTGGCGGCATCCTTTCCGGCCACGCCCACGCCGAGCTCCTCGCCTTCGCCGAGGCCACCGGCATCCCGGTCGCTTCCACGCTGATGGGCTTGGGCGCTTTCCCGTCCGACCACCCGCAGTCCCTTTACTGGTACGGCATGCACGGCACCGTCGCCGGCAACTTCGCCGTCTGCAAGAGCGACCTCCTGATCACCCTCGGCGCCCGCTTCGATGACCGCATCACCGGCGTCGTCGAGAAGTTCGCGCCGGACGCCACCATCGTCCACGTCGACATCGACCGCTCCGAGCACCAGAAGAACAAGTTTGCCCACTACCCGATCCATTCGGAAGTGAAGCATGCGTTGAGCCGCCTCACCGCGCTGACGAAGAAGGGCTTCAAGAAGCCCGACCTCAAGAAGTGGTACGAGACCATCAATGGCTGGAAGAAGGAACACCCGTTCCCCTTCAACTACGACCGCAAGGGCTCCAAGCACATCCTGCCGCAGGAAGCCGTCCAGGCGCTCTACGAGGAAACCAAGGGTGACGCCATCATCGCGACGGGCGTCGGCCAGCACCAGATGTGGGCTCCGCAATACTTCCATTTCAACAAGCCCCGCACGTTCATCAGCTCGCTCGGTGCCGGCACGATGGGCTTTGGTCTCCCGGCCGCCATCGGCGCCAAGGTCGCCTGCCCCAAGAAGCACGTCATCGACATCGATGGAGACGGCTCGTTCCTGATGAACATCCAGGAACTGGCGTGCATGAAGATCGAGAAGATCAACGCCAAGATCATGATCCTCAACAACCAGCACCTCGGCATGGTCGTCCAATGGGAAGACCGTTTCTACGCCGGGGTCCGTGGCCATACGATCTTGGGCGACGCCTCCAACATCGGCAGCCCCGATAATCCCGCCGGCCTCTACCCTGACTTCGTCAAGATTGCCAACGGCTTCGGCATCAAGGCCCGCCAGGTCATGAAGCGCGAAGAACTGCGCGACGCCATCCGCGAGATGCTCGACCACGACGGTCCTTTCCTGCTCGACGTGGTCGTGCCTTACACGGAACACGTCCTGCCCTTCATCCCGCAGAAGAAGTCGGCGATGGAGATCCTGACGAAGTAATCGCTCTAGCTTGCGACGGTAGAGAAACGGGGCGCTGTTGCGCCCCGTTTGCTTTTACAAGGCAGGGACAGCAACACGTACCGTCCTAGCTGATTTCCTTTCTCGAGTGGCAGGGGGTAACCCCAAGTCGCGGGACTGCATCGGGTAGGGGCGCGACTGCGTCGCGTCCGTTCGCATGCGAACACGGAGGATCAACGACCGTAGCTAAGAAGCGAGAAGGTCGCCGGGTGTTCCCCTACCCATCGACCTAACCAATTAACCAGCAAGCCTCAGTGTCCAGCCAACCAGCGTTCGGCTTCGATGGCCGCACGGCACCCCATGCCGGCCGCGGTGATGGCCTGGCGGTAGACGTGGTCGGAGCAATCACCGGCGACGAAGACTCCGGGAATCTTGGTGCTGACGGTGTTGGCAGCCGCGATGAAATAACCGCCTTCATCGACGTCGAGCGCCGGGGTGAAGGCCTTGGAATTGGGCACGTGGCCGATCGCGACGAAGACGCATTTCACGGCCAAGGGAAGGACCGCGCCCGACTTCTCGATCACTTCGAGGGTGTGGACCTTGCCGTCAGCGCCGCCGAGGACCTGCTTCGGCGTGACGTTGAGGACGAGATCGATCTTCGCGTGGGACTTCACGCGCTGCACCATGATGTCGGAGGCGCGGAAGGTGTCGCGACGGTGCACGAGGTAGACCTTCGAAGCGAAACGAGTCAGGAAAAGGGCCTCTTCACAGGCGGAATCGCCGCCGCCGACGACCGCCACGGGCACGTCACGGTAGAAAGCGCCATCGCAAGTCGCACAAGTGGTGACGCCGTTGCCGCCGTAGTATTCCTGTTCACCAGGGATACCTAAGAAACGCGGTGAGGCGCCCGTCGCGATAATCACCGCCTTGGCTTCATAGGTAGCCTCGCCACCAACGAGCTTCTTGACGGGACCGGAGAAATCCACCGATTCGATGCGATCCCAGGCGAAGCGGGCACCGAAGCGCTCGGCTTGACCCTTCATGTTCGTGATGAGCTCGTTGCCGTCCACGCCATGGACGAAACCGGGGAAGTTCTCGACCTCGGAGGTCGTGGTCAACTGGCCGCCAGGTTGGCCACCTTCGAGCACCAAGGGACTCAAGCCAGCACGGGCGGCGTAGATGGCGGCAGTGAGGCCGGCGCAGCCGGTACCGAGGATAATAACGTTTTCAGCCATGGGGATGGCTTCATCTTGAGGCCTCCAAGCCAACGGCAAGGCGGAAAAGCCACCCGTGAACAAGTGCCCCGGGGCCAGGTCTGCATAATGGGGTCAGGCACCAACATTGGGGTCTGACCCCATTATTGGTGCCTGACCCCGTTGCGGGCGGGTGAGATTAATCGTCGGGCTTGGCGTTTCGGGGCTGGATTCTAGGGTTTTTCGGCTTTGACTCGCAGTTTCCATCCCCCGTCTGCACCCTTTCGAGCCCGGACCCATGTTTCTCAGTATCCTCAAACTTTTCGCCGGCAGCCATAACCGGAGTTTCCTCCGCAAGTGCGCCCCAGTGGTCAAAAAGATCAATGCCCTTGAACTGACGTACCAGAACCTTTCCGAGCATGACCTCCGCGCCAAGACCGCCGAGTTCAAGGCCCGCGTCGCCAAGGGGGAATCCCTCGACACCCTGCTCCCCGAAGCCTTTGCCGTCGTCAAAAACGCCGCCCGTCGCCTGTGTGGCACGAAAGCCATCGTCTGCGACCATGAGCAGACCTGGCAGATGGTCCATTTCGACGTCCAGCTGATCGGGGGCATCGCCCTGCACCAGAAGAAGATCGCCGAAATGGCGACCGGCGAAGGCAAGACCCTCGTCGCCACCCTCCCCCTCTACCTCAACGCGCTCACGGGCCGCAACTGCCAGCTCGTCACCGTCAACGACTACCTCGCCCGCCGCGACTCCGAGTGGATGGGCCACCTGTTGAGCTACCTCGGCCTCACCGTGGGTTGCATCCAGAACCAGATGGGCAGCGAGGAACGCCAAAAGGCCTACGCCTGCGACATCACCTACGGTACCGCCTCCGAGTTCGGCTTCGACTACCTGCGCGACAACGGCATGGCCCTCAGCGCCGGCGAACAGGTGCAGCGCGAACACTACTTCTGCATCGTCGACGAAATCGACTCCATCCTCATCGACGAGGCCCGCACCCCGCTGATCATCTCCGGCCCGGTCACCGAAGAACGTGAGCCGCCGTTCATGCGCCTGGTCCCCCAGGTCAAGGTGCTCGTCGACCTCCAAACCCGCCTCGCCACCCGCTTGATCAACGAAGCGGAGGCCGAACTCAGGGACCTGCCGGACAACAAAGAACCTTCGAACGACACCTTGGACAAGCTCTGGCTGACCGCCAACGGGATGCCGCGCAACAAGTCGTTCGCCCGCCTCATGGAGAACGGCCGCTGGCGCAAGCTCCTCGAGAAGCACGAAGGCATCCTCGCCAGCCAAGCCGAGAAGGACCGCCGCTACCACCTCAAGGAACGCCTCTATTTTGCCATCAGCGAACGCAACCACGAGTCCGACCTCACCCAACTGGGCCGGGACACGCTGCGCCCGGGTGAGCCCGATGCCTTCGTGTTGCCCGACCTCCCCACGTACTTCGTGGAGCTCGACAACGACGCCAGCCTGACGCCCGAAAAGCGCTCCGAATTCCGCGCCGCGGCCGAGGCCGCCTACATCAAGGTCTCCGAAGACATCCACGCCATCGGCCAACTGCTCAAGGCCTTCGCGCTCTACGAAAAGGACCGCCACTACGTCGTGCATGAAGGCAAGGTCATGATCGTCGACGAGAACACCGGCCGCATCATGTCGGGGCGCCGCTGGAGCGACGGCCTCCACCAGGCCGTCGAAGCCAAGGAAGGCGTCACCCTCGA
>DBCN01000001.1:8577-8855 GCA_002293065.1 Opitutia bacterium UBA957 | reverse complement strand
CAGCCCTGCATCCGCACGGACGCCAACGACATCGTCTTCAAGACCCGGCGCGAGAAGTACCAGTTCGTCATCAAGGAACTCACCGAAGCCCACAAGCGCGGCCAGCCCGTGCTGGTCGGCACCGCCTCCGTCGAAGCTTCCGAGACGCTCAGCCGCATGCTGACGCTCGCCCGCATCCCGCACAAGGTCCTGAACGCGAAACACCACGAGCAGGAAGCCGACATCGTCGCGATGGCCGGCCAGAACGGCGCCGTCACCATCGCCACCAACATGGCCGG